>CAZKRV010000009.1:0-24900 GCA_964555345.1 uncultured Bacteroides sp. | reverse complement strand
GTAGCTGCGGCGCAGGCTGCAATCGAAGATTAAGACGTAGTCTAACATAATCCGACACTTAGGCTGTAACGCTCCCGTAAAAAGGAGGTTACAGCCTAACCTGTAATTAGACGGTAGGACGAAGGACAAGTTTATGACATAGACTTCGGTTGGTTGATACCTTAAAACGTCGTTCAGTCTTTTTCTTCGTCGTAGGTGTCAATGATTTTTTGTAACTCCGATTCGGATGGGAGTATTGCCGCGGCCTTCTTCGTAATGCCAAGTTTATACTCCGCAACTCCAAGCGGTTGATTCATGCCTCGGAAGGACCACTCAACAACTGTGTTGTCTTTAGATTTGCAGATAAGCAGTCCGATAGTCGGATTATCGTCAGGCTGTTTCATCAATTCATCTACAGCCGAAACGTAGAAGTTAAGTTTGCCAGCATATTCGGGAATAAACGGCGTAACTTTCAACTCTACTACGATATAGAGTTTTAGTCGGGTATGATAGAAAACCATATCCGGAATGAACGTTTGTCCGCCGGGCATCTTTAACTCCATCTGTCGGCCTACATATGCAAATCCTTGACCAAGTTCGAGCAGGAATCGTGTAATATTTCCTGCCAATTCATCTTCAAGCTGCTTTTCGTTAGTGATCTTCTTGTCGATGAATCCAAAATCGTATGGACTTTTCAGAATGTCTTTGGCAAGTCCACTATATGGTGACGGCAACTTATCGTCAAAGTTAGTGATTGCCTTCCCGTGTTTTCCATAAAGGCCATCATTCATTTCTGCCTCCAGTTCTGAACGGCTCCATCCATTCTCTATAGTCTTCTCTATATAGAAAAGAGCCTCAGCAACTGAATCGCTATGGGTGAAGATGTAAATATGATGTTTCCATGGAACCCGTCCAAAATCAATTGGCATTTCTAATTCCTCACCAACTTGGTGAGGAATTTCATCAACGACTCGTTGCTGAGCGTTATTTAGCTGGGAATAAAAGTTATACCAACGAGTTGCATACCGAATATTGGTCTCTGAAAAACCTGTCTGTCCGGGGAACTCTGTTTTCAAATCAAGACTAAGACAGTCAAAGAACGCGCTTCCCCATTTGGCAGATTCGTGAAGACGCGATATGTCTCGTCCCATCTCCCAATAATATTCCAGCATTGCAGTATTCACTTTGACAGCAGCTTTAATCTGCGACTTTCTAAAACGCTCTTTAAGTACACCTACTAACTGGGCATACTCCTTGCCTGACACGATACTATTACGCTTCACAAAAGCCGGTTTATTATTATCTTTATTAGTAGTCATGGGATATGATGGGTCAGGGGTTGAATTGGTCGGGGTTGAAGAATGACATGATGGCCATGGCATGGGCAGCGGCGGTGGCACCGGGCCCGTCGGGATTGAGCGCGGCGGAAGTGTTGAAATCGGTGATGGCTGCGGCGCGGTGACCGGCTTTCCAGTGCAGACGGCCGCGGCGGTAGTAGGCCGTGGCATCGGTCGGGTTGGCATCGATCAGTCGATCGAGCGATTCGATGGTTTCGTCGGGCTGAGTCATGGACGTGGCAGGGGTTTGCGTGGGAAGGCATCGATGAAGCTGCCCGGGGTGGAATTATAGATGGCGACTTTGGCGCTGCGGGCGAAACGTTGGATCTGGTGATAGGCGCGGAACGCTATGTAGAAGCTCTTGACCACCTCATGGAGGGGGAGGTGGAGATAGTCGACTCGTATGCGATTGAGCTCCTGCTCATTGTCTTTATAAAAGTGGGGCTGGCGGGAAAGGACTTCATTTTGCTCGTTGACCCGGATTGTCGACATCCAAGAGTGGTCTGCGCCAGTCAAATAGATCTGGTGAAATCCGAGCCATATGCCAATCATGATTGATGGAATAAGCACGTTGCGCGGCCGGGGCATGGCCCGTCTGGAGCGGTAGGCGGCGCGTTCGATCCACGCAGAGCCTTCGACTCCGGTCATAGGGAATCGCTCTACGGTGAGCATCTCGTTTTTGCTCTTGAACCGGGTGCCTTTTGGCACGAAGAGGGTCATGGGCCAGTCAACAGACTGTAGATTGTCGATCAGCGAGGCTACGTTGGGATCTTTGGCGTTTTTGAAAAAGTGGGGATCAGCCAACACGTAGTACCGCGGTTTCAGTTCGTGGAACACAGGGGTGTTGGCGGCGAAGTTCACAGCCATCAGCGGCAGCTGCTTCATCACATCTCCGTCGGCGGCCAGAGTGTCGTTGAGGCTTGGGCCGTTGCCGAGGATTATGAGCGGCGCGCCGGCTTCGGCTTCTTCGCTGCGAGTGATGCGCGCCTTGCCCGGGTGTAGTATCAGTTTCGCTATAGATGTGATGTTTTCAGAGAGGCTCATATAATATTAATAGGTGTTGTCGGTGACTGGCCATGCCACGGTTATGGCATAGTCCGGGGTGAGGGTGGTGCGGAGCGCGAACCGGCGCCCGTCGGGCAACGTGGCTACTCCTTCGGTGGTCAGGTCAATGGCGAGCAGCGGCAGGCCTGGAGTGCCGGCAGCCTTGTAGACGGCTTCTTTGCAGGTCCATGCTTCAAGCAGACGGTGGCGCCAAAGCTGAAGCTCGGACTCGCTTAGAAACTTCCGGGCAACGCGTTCAAGCTGTCCGGGTCGCGGTTCCTCAATGTCGACTCCAGGGCGCAGCTCCGGATGCAGGGCTATGGCGGCCCAATGGCGGGAGTGGCTTATCGAGATGTGCAGGGCGGAGCCACACAGCAGTGGTGACCCGTCGGGCGCGTGGGTATATGTCACTTCGGGACCGACCCCGGAGCGGATCAGTCCGGCCACGGTCTCGCCGCGGGTGGTGAGGATGGGCGCTATGGTCACTTCCGGTGCTTCCATTGTTGCAAAATTAGCAAGAAAAAGTGAGAATCAGCCGGATCCTTTCATGTTTCTTGTTTTTATTCCGGTTTTTTATTGGAGAATGGGAATAAATGTGTAATTTTGCAATCAAACACTAATTCTAACCATGACACAGACCTCAAATTTCGATTTCTGTACGCCGGTTGACCGCCGTCATACCGGTGCGATCAAGTACTGTCGTATTCCGGCCATGACCGGAGCCGAGAGTGAAGATGCTGACCTTATTTCACTATGGATTGCCGACATGGACTTCCCCACGCCCGACTTTATCCTCAATGCACTGCGCCGCCGCCTTGACCATCCGGTGCTCGGTTATACCGATGCTCCGGTTGAACTCTGGCCCACGGTGAGCAACTGGATCGAGGGCCTTCACGGCTGGAAGACCGACACTTCATGGTTCCGTTTCGTGCCCGGTATAGTCAAGGGCATCGGCATGGTCATCAACTGCTTCCTTAAGGAAGACGAGAAAGTGGTTATCCAACCGCCGGTGTATCACCCCTTCCGTCACGTGCCTGAAGGCAATCGCCGCGAGGTGGTGATGAATCCGTTGAAACTCAACGAAAACGGTAACTATGAGATGGACTTTGACAACCTGGAGAAGGTGGTCGATGACAAGTGTAAGCTCTTGATCCTCTGTAACCCTCACAATCCCGCCGGTCTGCTTTGGGACGCAGAGACTCTGCGCCGTCTGGCCAAGTTCTGCCATGACCGCGGTATCATCGTGATTTCCGACGAGATACATTCAGATATGCCTCTCTGGGGCCGCCGCCACATTCCTTTCGCTTCCGTAAGCCCCGAAGCTGCCGAGTGTTCCATCACTTTCGGCTCTCCCAGCAAGACTTTCAATATGGCAGGCGTGGTAAGCTCCTATGCCATCGTGCCCTCCGAGCGTCTGCGCACCCGCTTCTTCGAATGGATGGACGCCAACGAATTCGGTGAGCCAAACATATTCTCGCCCATCGCCACCATTGCTGCCTTCACTAACGGAGCAGAGTGGCGCAAGAGCATGCTTGAACAGATCGAACGCAATGTGGACTTCGTGTGTGACTATTGTGCAGCGGAGATCCCCGGCATCAAGCCCTATCGTCCTGAAGCTTCCTTCCTCGTGTGGCTCGACTGCACAGGCCTGGGACTGGATCATGACGCTTTGCAGGACCTCTTCGTGAAGAAGGCAGGCCTGTTGCTCAACGATGGTGAGATGTTCGGCCCCGGCGGTGAAGGACATATGCGCCTTAACGTTGGCGAACCCCACACGGTGCTGGCTGAAGCCATGCGCCGCCTCAAAGCTGCCGTAGACTCTTTATGAGTGCGGACCAGCTGACTGTCAGACACTACGTCCCGGAGGCCGATCGTGGCCTCTGGGACTCTTTTGTGTTGTCGGCACGTAATGCCACTTTTCTGCATCTGCGCGACTATATGGATTATCATGCCGACCGCTTTGCCGATGCGTCGGTCATGGTGGAGTCGCGCGGAAAGCTTCTGGCCATGATGCCGGGTTGCCGTATGCCTGACGCCACATTCAGCTCTCACGCCGGACTGACGTTCGGCGGTTTACTCATGTCGCGGCAGATCACGCAGGCTCAGGTGCTTGAAGCGTTTGAGGCGATAAATGCCATGCTGGCCGGAGAGGGTTTCCGAAAGGTGGTCTACAAGCCTGTGCCACATATCTTTCACCGATCTCCTGCTGAAGAGGATCTCTATGCTCTGTTTGCTCGTTGTGGAGCTGTGTTGCAGGCTCGCGGAGCTTCGGCAGCTATACGCTCCGGATCGGGCATGAAATGCTTTAAAAACCGACGTCAGGGAGTGGCGCGCGCCATAAAGAGTGGCGTCACGGTGGCTGAAAGTGAATCGTATGCCGAATTCTGGGAGGTGCTGTCAGGGACGTTGGCCGAGCGTCATGGTGTGGCTCCGGTGCACTCGCTGCGCGAGATAGAACTGCTACATAGCCGCTTCCCGCGCAACATCAGACTGTTTACCGCTTCAGCCGGAGGTAGGGTGGTGGCCGGGTCGGTTATGTATGTCGGTGATATTGTGGCTCATACGCAATATATGGCCACGTCACCCGAGGGTCGTGAGTGCGCCGCACTTGACCTGCTGATTCACCGGCTGATCACCGAAGAATTTGCCCATGTGCCTTATTTTGACTTCGGAGTCTCTACGGAGCAGGGCGGCATGGTGCTCAATCATGGGCTGATGCACCAGAAAGAAGGTTTCGGTGCGCGCACCGTGGCCTATGACACCTATTATTATAATTTATAATTTCAGTTCCGAAAAGAGGGGCTGGGTAAGGTCTTTTGGCGAGAGTATGGCAGAATCCGTATCTATCTGCCAATCTATGGCCAGAGTCGGGTCGGTGGGCGATATGCCGCCTTCGGACTGAGGACAGTAGTAGTTGTCGACCTTATATTGCAGCACAGCCTCGGAGCTTATTACCGAAAATCCGTGGGCAAAACCGCGGGGCAGGAAGAGCTGACGTTTGTTGTCAGCGCTCAGCTCGATGGAAAAATGCTGCCCAAAAGTCGGTGAGTCAGGACGCAGGTCGAGCGCCACGTCGAGCACGGCTCCAGTCGTCACCCTGACCAGCTTTGCCTGAGCGTGTTCGCCGCGCTGGAAGTGCAGTCCGCGTATCACTCCGTGGCAGGAGTGACTCTCGTTGTCCTGCACGAAGTCAATATAGTGCAGCCCTGTGGCCTGACGGAATTCACGCAGCGAGAATGATTCGAAAAAGCAGCCGCGTGCGTCGGCAAACACGCGCGGCTCCACTATGATGAGTCCCGGTATAGGGGTTTCAGTAAATGTCATTATTCGTCGGTCAGTGGTGAATTGAGTATATTATCGTTGGTGAGCAGACGGCGCAGATAGGCTCCATAGGGATTGTTTGGTCCGAATGCTTCAGCTATGCTTTCCAGCTTTTCGGCTGAGATCCACTTCTGCGCATAGGCTATTCCCTCAAGGCAGCCTATCTTCAATCCTTGTCGCTTTTCAATCGTTTCTATATAATTGGTGGCTTCGGCCAGACTTTCATGGGTGCCGGTGTCAAGCCATGCGAATCCGCGTCCGAGCAGCTGAATGCGTAGCTTTGCGGCTTTGAGAAATTCCTGATTGATGCTCGTAATCTCCAGCTCACCGCGGGCCGACGGGGTGATGCCGGCAGCTATACGGGTGACTTCTGGCGGGTAGAAGTAAAGTCCCGTCACGGCATAATTGCTTTTGGGGTGGATAGGCTTCTCCTCAATGCCGATGCAGTTGCCTTCGGCATCAAATTCAGCTACGCCATAGCGCGCCGGATCATTAACCTGATATCCGAACACCGTGGCGAGTCCGCGGCGCGCGTCGTCGACGGCCGCTTTCAACTTGGGGGTGAATCCGGCTCCATGAAAAATGTTATCGCCGAGCACCATGCACACCGGATCGTCACCGATGAATTCGCGTCCGATGATAAATGCCTGGGCCAGACCTTCGGGCCGGGGCTGTTCCGCATAGCTCAGACGGAGGCCGAAGTCCGATCCGTCGCCGAGCAGACGCTGGAACATCGGCAGGTCGGCCGGTGTTGAGATCAACAATATGTCGCGTATGCCGGCGTGCATCAGTACCGAGATCGGGTAGTAGACCATCGGTTTGTCGTAAACGGGAAGCAACTGTTTGCTAACCGATCTGGTGACGGGATAGAGGCGGGTTCCGCTGCCGCCGGCCAGTACTATGCCTTTCATTACAAACAGGGGTAATGTTTCTGGTGATAATTTGCTACAAAGTTACGAACAATTCCTCAGTTTCACAACCTGAAGGTTGGGTTTGGATCCGGTAAAAGAGGAAAATCTTGTTTTTTTTGATAAAAAAATGGAGGAAATGCGTATTTTTAAAAATAATTATTGTACTTTTGTTGCACTAACCAATCTATATTAACAGCAATGAAACTCATCGTTAAGTTCGCCGTGGCCCTCTGCGCCATGATTCTGCCGTTCACTTCCGAGGCAGCCCTCCCTTCCGTGAAACTCAAGGACCTAAGCGGTCGCACAGTCGATACCTCCAAGCTGTCAAATGGCGGCAAGCCGATGGTTATCAGCTTTTTCGCTTCCTGGTGCAAACCTTGCAAACGCGAACTCTCCGCTATTCACGAAGTGTATGAGGACTGGGTTGAAGAGACCGGCGTTAAGCTCGTGGCCATCTCCATCGACCAGGGCCAGAACTCCGCAAAGGTAAAACCTTTCGTTGATGCCGAAGGCTGGGAATATGACATCCTGCTCGACCCCAACAGCGATTTCCTGCGTGCCATGGGTATCCAGCAGATTCCCCACCTGCTGATCATCGATGGACAGGGCAACGTTGTTGAAAGCCGTAGCGGCTACACCGAAGGAGCCGAAGGCCACGTTATTGAAAAACTCCGTGAGATAACCTCCGGCGCAAAGAAATCTTCCAAGAAAAAATAAGTGATGAAGAAATCTTCCATCGCAGCAATTGCCGCAGTCATGGCTGTGACTGCGGCAGTTCCTGTCAATGCCTCCGCCGACAATGCCGTGACGGTACATGGCGCAGTGCAGGCCGATATACTCTTCCCGGAGGAAGACACCACAATCGGCACAGAGAAATATGACTCCAAGATTCTGGGCAATGGCTATGCTTCGGCCGGTCTTTACAGTAAGTATGTCGATGCCGGTCTGCGTCTGGAATATATGCAGTATCCCCTTCCCGGATTTGAACGCGATTTCAAGGGCTGGGGCATCGGCAATATCTATGCAAAGGGAAAGTTCAAGGGTGTGGAACTCACACTCGGTGATTTTTATGACCAGTTCGGTTCCGGATTCATACTCCGCACTTATGAGGAGCGCTCGCTCGGTATCGATAACTCGCTCCGCGGTGCCCGCGTGAAAGTCGATGCTATCGCCGGTGTGCACTTCACCGCTCTTGGTGCCCTGCAGCGTCGCTACTGGGACTGGGATCGTCACAGCCAGGTTTATGGTGCTGATCTCGAACTTGATCTGCAGCAGTGGATCAAGCCACTCCAGAACCATGGAATTATATGGACATTCGGTGGCTCATGGGTGCTTCGCCATCAGGCCGATGAAACCATTCAGGTGGTAGAGTCCGTTCCTGAAAACGATCCTCCCTACATCGTAAACCGCCTGAATCTGCCCAAAGAAGTCAACGCATTTGATCTGCGCACGCATTTCAATAAAGGCGGACTCGACCTGCTCGGCGAATTTGCATGGAAAGACCGTGACCCGAGCCTTGATAATAACTATACCTACAATCGCGGTACCGCTGTGATGCTTTCCGGTTCATATTCCAAGACCGGCTGGAGCGCACAGGTGCAGGTGAAGCGTTCGGAAAACATGGCTTTCCGTTCGCAGCGCTCAATGCAGGGCGTGTCGGCGTTTATCAACAATATGCCCGCTTTCGCCTATCAGCACACCTATGCG
Organism: uncultured Bacteroides sp.; assembly: GCA_964555345.1. Lineage (GTDB taxonomy): Bacteria > Bacteroidota > Bacteroidia > Bacteroidales > Muribaculaceae > UBA3263. Next base: position 16,601 of record CAZKRV010000009.1, on the reverse strand, counting down.
TTGGCCGCTATGTATCCCTATGCCACACAGGCCGCTCCGGGTGAATGGGCCATGCAGGGCGCTTTTGCCTATAACTTCAAGCGCCGCACCGCCATGGGTGGCCGTTACGGCACCAAGTTCCGTCTTAATGTGAGCTATATTCGCGGTATCGACCGTGATGGCGTGGACTGGAAGAACGGCGATACCAGCCTCTATGGCACCAATGGTGAAAAGACTCACTTCTTCGGCTGGGGTCCGCTCTATTACACAGACCTCAACCTCCAGATGGATAAGCGAATCACCAAGCAGTTCAGCCTCAACGCTATGTATATGTACCAGAAATACAACCAGACCGTGATTGAAGGTCATGGCGGTATGGTCAACGCACATATCGGTGTGGCAGAACTGAAATATAAGTTCGACAACCGCTTTACTCTCCGCGGCGAGCTGCAGTATCTTGCCACCAAGCAGGATAAAGGTGACTGGGCTTACGGCCTGCTTGAACTTAGCGTGCTTCCTTACGTGATGATCACCGTGAGCGATCAGTGGAACTGCGGCTCCACCGACACGCACTACTATATGTTCTCCGTGACCGGTAACTATAAAGCCAACCGTCTGATGGTAGGCTACGGACGCACCCGTGCCGGCTATAACTGCTCCGGCGGTGTCTGCCGCTACGTGCCTGCAAGCCGCGGCTTCCAGATTTCATATAACTATAACTTCTGATCCGACCGATGAAACTCAAACGATTCATACTATCCCTGCTTCCCGCCCTGGCATTGGCATCATGTTCAGAATACGATGATCCGGCCGACCGCTTCACTCCGGTTGAAGATGTCAAGCCCGTGCGCAATGTGCTGATGATCGAGTTTACCGGCCAACAGTGCGTTAACTGCCCGACCGCCCATGAGCAGATTGAAGAATATGAGAAGATGTTTGGCTCCTATTTCATCTCAGTCAGCTTCCATGGCGACGCTACGATGATGGGCATCATCAGCGGCCCGATGGCTCTTGGTACTCAAGACGGTGTGGCATACAACAAGCACTTTGGCATCAAGACGTGGCCCAGTGCGGTCGTTGACTGGACAAGCGGTGATCTCGGTAGCAATTATGGCCTCTGGATCACAAAACTCATTGAAGGAATGATCCGACCGACCGACCTTGATATCGCAGCCAAAGCTTCTGTGACCGCCGACAATAAAATCTCGGTTGAAGTGTCGATGCGTTCCGACAAGGCACAAAGCCCCGATGCCAAACTGATGATCTGGCTGAGTGAGGACGATATCGTCAAGATGCAGCTTATGCCTGACGGCTCACACAATATGAACTATGTGCACAACAACGTGTTCCGTGCAACCATGTGCGGACTCTATGGTGAGCAGGTGATCATTCCTGCCAATGCCGAGCAGGTGCAGACACGCACGATTGACATTGATCCTGCGTGGGTGCCTGCAAACATGCACGCTGTGGCATTTGTTTATACTGAATCAGAGGGCGTGATCAGCGTGGTCAAGGTGCCCGTGCTTACTGATGCCGAATAATATCTGACAAACAATTAACATCAAATATTTAAAAACAAAGCGTATGAAAAAAATCTTTACTTCCCTCATGATGCTCGGTTGCGTGGCTGCCATGTCTGCCGAAGTATCGCTCCAGAAGGGCGCCAATGGTGAAGAAGTCTATGCCAATGGTGAAACTGTAACCGTGGCTTTCGAAAAGACTGACTTTGGCGGAGGCTACTTCATGCTGCAGTGGGATCCTGAATTCTACATCATCTCTGATGCAGACTGTACTGCAGAAGTGAGCGTGGATTCTCCTAAAGGCTATGTTCAGTTCTGCGGCGGTTCGCCCGAAGGTTGCACCAGCACCTCTTCAACCAACCCTGCAGTGAAGAAATTCAACCTGAAGAAAGGTGTGGCCCAGAACACCCTTATTGACATTGTCGATATGTCTGGCGCTTTCCCCTTCGCTGAAAATCTGGAGTCTACCATCACCATTAAGAGCGGTTCGCAGACCTACGCTATCAATGTGGTCTATCTCGGCGAGAACGCTTCTATCGCCAGTGTTGTCACCGACGGTCCCGTGATCTCGGTTGAAGGTCGTGTGCTCAACTACAATGTGGCCGCTCCCACTCAGGTTACTCTCTACACTATCTCCGGCCAGCCCGCTATCTCCAGCACCGTAAACGGCGCAGGTTCGCTTAGCCTCGACGGTCTGCCCGGTGGAGTTTACCTCTATCGTGCAGGTGGCCGCACCGGCAAGTTCGTGGTTCGCTGATAGGAGAGCCTGAACTTTCTTACAAGACACAAAAAATGAAGCCGTCCCGTTATCGACAACGGGGCGGCTTTCTTTATGTGTAAATGATATGTGATAATGTCTGGACTGTATTTCTTAATCCTGTTCTTTGATGTGTATGCGGGTTGAGAGGTCGCGGCGGTTGATGAAGATGATGCTCGAGGGAAGTACCACTGCCATATAGTCATTGAACTCGCGGGCGCCGCGGATTCGCTCGATCTCGATGCTGTGCAGGGGCGATTCAGAGTCGATTGAGTTGAAAACCAGACGGTCACCGTCGAAATCGATAGCGTCGGTATCGAAAGCATAGTCCATCAGTCGGCTAAGTCCGCGATCTTCAAAGAGTTCGGGTTCGGTGGCGAATGAGGTGTAGAGTTCGTTGATGATATTGTTGTTGATCATTGGAGTATCGTATTTAGAGATTGTTGTTTTATCGTTTGTTTGACTGCATAACATCGGCGGTTTGCGATTGGTTGGCGCTGTAACGATGTTGTAACTGCATTTTGACTTTGATGTAAAAACAGCGACGGCGCGCCGTGGTGGCGCGCCGTCAGATTGATAAATCGTGTATTTATTAGAACGTGGAGAAGCGGATCATGTAGTCAAGCGGTGTGGTGCCGATGGTATATTCGGGGAGAGTGCCGACATCAGCACCGCATGAAGCATTGCCGATACCGCGCATCTTGCCGTCGAGGTGTAGCACGGTATAGGGGCGCGGGGTGAGTTCCCATTCGTGAGACGCATTCATCAGGTCTGCATCGGTCCAGGGGAGAGCTGAGAAGCTGACGGTGCCGTCTGTGTCAATGCGGAATCCATGGCCTGTGGCATCGGCGAATTTCGCGTAGCGCAATCCTTCGCGGTTGCCTGTTGACTGTGGTTTGGCGTAGTGTTCGCCCATGGTTGCCGGGGAGGTGGTGTAGATGCCGACAGGAGTGCCGCTCATGCGGTCGTTGGAGTTGGAGAGCGGTCCGTGGGCTATATAGTCTATGCGGGTCAGTGATGAATCCACACCCATGCTGAAGCCGGCACGCCGCAGGTTGTCAGCCTCGGGCGAGATGCTGACGTTGACATCAACTATGCCCTGCGGATAGAGTGTGTAGTTGACCTTGAAGTCTGCCTTCGGACCATAGCGTCTGGTTGTTACGACGATGGCTCCTGGCACTGACTGATTGTCGATGCCGATCGGGTCGGTTTCGGTCAGGCCATTGTCTGTGTCGGTGAATCGGTCGTTTTCGATCCAGCGGTGGGTGTCGAAGCGGGGACCGTAGCCATCGGTCACTATCTCACGGCCTTTGATCACCATGCTCAGTAAGTTGGCTTCTTTGTCAAATTTAAGAGTCACATCACCATTGGTCACCGTGGTTGCGTCGTCGCTGTCAGTGCTGGTTGCGGCAGTGCCGTTTTTAGGCATCTTTGGTGAGATTGCGGGAAGTGGGGCGCGGGGAGTGAGCTGATATTGGTGCATGGCTTCTTCGTGGCCTGCATCGGCCCAGCGGGTGGCATCGCGGCGGATCACGCGGAGGGTGAGCAGGCGTTCGGTGTCCTTGACCGGTTTTGGCAGACGGAGTGTGATGTCAACAGACTGTCCCTGACCGGGAGCTACGTCGGGCAGTCTCATGGTGCGTACGGCGGTGACCTTGTCGCCGTCAATCACCTCATATTGTAGGTTGAAGTCAGCAAGTGAGGTGAAGTCATAGGCATTGCGTAGCGTCACGGTGGCTTCGGTCCCCTTGTCATTGACCTTCACCGGCCCGAACTTCACCCACTGGTGTGAAGCCTTGACCTGTGCGAGCTTGGCCGACGGGGTGCGGTCGGCGGGAAGTATGCCGTTGGAGCAGAAGTTGCCCTGATGTGGGCCCGGATAGTCATAGCCTGTGGTGAGGCGCCGGATTCCTTGTTTCAGGAGTTGCGGATCGTAGATAGCCTGATCCACCCAGTCCCAGATGCAGCCGCCGATGCAGGCATCGGAGTTTTCGATCACCTCCCAATATTCATCAAGGTTGCCGATGGCATTGCCCATGGCGTGGGCATATTCGCAGATAAACATCGGCTTGTCGAGCCCGGAGGTGTTGGCATGCATCCATGCCTGGCCGGGATACATCTTGGAATAGAAGTCAGAGAAGCGTCCTCCGCCATATTTGCCGTTGGAGCGGGTGCCTTCGTAATGCACGGGGCGCGAGTCGAGGGCCTTGGCAGCATCGTAGCAGTAGCGGAAGTTCTCGCCGTTGCCGGCTTCGTTGCCGAGGCTCCACATCACCACGCACGGGTGGTTGCGGTCGCGGAGCACCATGCGGTCAATGCGGTCGACGAAGGCCGGTATCCAGCTCTCGCGGTCGCTGATGGTCTGGTTGGCGTGGTCTTCGAGGTCAGCTTCATCGACGGCATAGATTCCGTAGTAATCAAGCATGGCGTAGAAGCGCGCGTCGTTGGGGTAGTGGCTGGTGCGCACGGTGTTGATGTTGTTGCGTTTCATCAGCAGAGCGTCGGTGAGGAGTTCGTCGACGGTAACGGCGCGGCCATGGATCGGGGAGGTATCATGACGGTTGGTGCCTTTTAGGAATACTCGCTTACCGTTGATATAGAGCTGCGATCCAAAGATGGTGACATAGCGGAGACCGGTGGGAGTGGAAAATGCCATCTCCTCGCCGTTGCGGCCTGACTGCACCACCTCTACAGTGTATAGCTCAGGCTTCTCGGCACTCCAGAGCACTGGGTCAGTCACGATGAAGCTCAGTGTCTTGGTGGCATTGTGGCCGGAAAGAATTGTGGACTGTTGGCCAACGGTGTGGCCCTCCGGATCAACCAGGCGTACGCTGATGTTTTTTGTCTCACCGGTTGAGTCGCGATCATCGAGAGTCAAGGTCACATTGACGCTGGCTTCGGAGAGGTCGGGTGAAAAATAGAAATCGGTTGTGATATAGTGGTCGCGTACAGAGGTGGCAGGCACGTTGTAGAGATCGACATCGCGGAATATGCCGCTCATGCGGAACATATCCTGACATTCGAGATATGAGCCGTCGCTCCAGCGCATCACCTCTACGGCCAATGTGTTATTGCCAGGCTGCAGATAGGCGGTCACATCAAACTCGGCCACGTTGTTGGAGCCTTGCGTGTAGCCCACCTCTTTGCCGTTTATCCAGACGGTGGCGGCGGAGTAGATGCCTCCGAATTTCAGGAACGTGCGCCGCGATCCGTCAAGCCATCCGTCGGGGACATTGAAGGTGCGGACGTAGGAGCCGACAGGGTTGATGCCGTAGTTGGCACCGCCGTCATTGAATCCGGGACGGGCTTTTATATAAGGAGGCGTATTGGAGTGCGGATATTCTACATTGCAGTAGATGGGGTGGTCATAGCCGAGCATCTCCCAGTTGGAGGGAACCGGTATGCTATCCCAAGATGAGGTGTCGAATCCCTCTTGCCAGAAGTCGAGCGGACGCTGTGATGGCTCGGACACGAGATTGAAGCGCCAGGTGCCGTTGAGGCTGATGTTGTTGGGATTGACGGGTACGGTCCATGGAGTGGTGTAATATTCCTTGTCGGCATGCATGGCGGCAGCGTTGGGGTAGGGCATGTATGTGGCGTGGCCCGGCTCCTTGTTGATCGCGAATATCGTTTCGTCTTCCCAGCGCGGACTCTGGAACTTAGGCTTTTCGACCTGCTCCACAGTGAAGAGTGCCGCAGGCTGCGAGGCTCCGTCGGCCTTGAGGCGGAGTATTCCTTTGTCATCGGGCACGTAGGCTCCGGCCTTTGCCGCGGAGGCAATCACGTATTGTCCGGGTTCACCGGCCGGGACGAAGCGCACCAGCGCATTGCCCCACGCTCCGTCGCGTGCGGGCCATTGCAGCAGATAGTCGATTGCGGCGTTGTTGCCGCCGTCGTCGAAGTTCTGATTGTAGAATGCTCCTCCGACCACGCGGTTATTGAAGTCGATCATCTTTACCGTCCAGTACTGTCCGCGGTTTGAGTCATCGGCTTTCTCGAAGCGTATGGGGGCGTTGTTCTCACCGCTGTCACCATTGCCGAGCACCAGTGTCGGATCCGATACGGAACGGAAGCGATAGGTCAGTTCCGGATCGAAACCAGCCACGTCGCTAAGGTTGATGCTGAAACGGGTGGCGCGTGCGCGCGGAACGAGCGTGAGCCGGTTGCCACTGAAGCTCACGGCCACGTCCTGACGGTTGGTGGGGATCATGCGCACGGTGTTGTTGCCGGCTGGTTCCAGTTTCCAGAGCTGGGCTTCGTCGGATCCGTTGTTCTCACCGGTGGCCACTTTGTCGCCATCGGCGCGGAGGGCCTGGTTGTTGAACGGGTTGATGATTCTCCACGAGCCGCTGAGTTCGCTCAGAGTCCAGTATGAATCGGCGGCCGACTGTGACGCGGCGACGGTGGTGGCACTGCCGTCAGATTCTGAATTCACTACGGTGGAGTTATGCTTTTCGGGCGAGATGCGGTAGAGCGCTCCCGGCTGATACTGCCCGAGTACCGACATTGTGCCCGTCATTACGAAAATCATGGCGGCGATCGCGCCTCTGAAGTTCTTCATGGAAGTAACGATGTGAATAATGATGATGGAAGTTTGTTATCTTATCTGCAAAGTTAGCTAAAAAACGTCAAATCAGCAGTAATTTGAAAATGTTTTTATAATTTTGCAGATACGAAACGATCATGTGAAATGAAAGAGATATTAATAGGCATTGTATTGACATTTTTTTCAGTTAATGTTATGGCACAGCAGAAGATAATACAGACAGCCGGGCGTGATGCTCTGGGTGAATTCGCCCCGGAGTTTGCCAGGGTCAATGATGACATACTTTTCGGCGAGGTGTGGAGCCGCAATGATCTGCTTTCGCTCCGCGACCGCAGTCTGGTGACCATCACTTCGCTTATATCGCAGGGCATCACAGACTCGTCGCTCGTCTATCATCTACAGGAAGCGCGCAAAAACGGCATCACGCGAACTGAGGCTGCCGAGATCATTACTCACGTGGCCTTCTATGCCGGTTGGCCTAAGGCCTGGGCCGCTTTCCGCCTGGCCAAGGAAGTGTGGGCCGACGACGTGACGGGGTCCGATGCAAAGGCGGAGTTTCAGCGTCAGATGATCTTCCCGATCGGAGAGCCGAACACCGCCTATGAGCGCTACTTTATCGGCCGCAGCTATCTTGCTCCGGTTTCCACTGAGCAGGTGCCATTCTTCAACGTGACATTCGAACCGGGATGCCGTAATAACTGGCATGTGCATAAGGCTGAGAAGGGTGGTGGACAGATGCTTGTCGGCGTAGCCGGCCGCGGTTGGTATCAGGAAGAGGGAAAACCGGCAGTGGAGATACTGCCCGGCACCGTGATCCACATACCTGCCAACGTGAAGCATTGGCACGGCGCCGCAGCCGATTCGTGGTTTGCCCATCTGGCTTTTGAAGTGCCCGGTGAAGGCACTGAAAACGTGTGGCTCGAACCTGTGACCGACGAGGAATACAGCCGACTTTGATTTGAATAGGTTAATAGTCTGCATATTACTGCTCGCGGGAATTATAGCGACGGCCGGAGCCGCCGCTGATGATCCGCAGGTGACGCTGAATGAAGTTGAGGTAAAGCCGCGTAAGGAAAAGTATTCCAAGAAGAATAATCCGGCGGTAGACTTCGTGCGCCGTATTATGGAAACGCGCGATCTGACCGATCCGAAGCGTCACCCTTACTATTCATACGGCAAATATGAGCGTATCAATCTCGGATTGGTTGACTTTGACAAAGTCGGTGCCGGCTCGCGGTTCGGATTCATCAACGAGTATATGGACACCTCGGTCCTTACCGGACGCAAGGTGCTCAATCTGTCGGTGAAGGAGAAACTGAGCGATCATTATTTCCGGTCTGATCCTGAAACGGAGCGCGAGGTTGTCAGGGCCATTAACCGCAACGGCATTGATGATCTGACCCGCTTTGACGAGTCGGTGCAGACCTCGATCATGAATATACTCCGAGAGGTGGACATATATGATCACGACATACCGGTGATGATGAACCGATTTGTGAGTCCGCTCGGGCGCCTGGCTCCGGATTTTTATAAATTCTTCCTGACCGACACGATCGCAGATGAGACGTCTGCTTCGGGCGATTCGCTGGTAGTGCTCACGTTCGTGCCGCGCAATGTGGCGCAGTTCGGATTCAACGGCAAGCTCTATGTGGTCAAGGGTGACAGCACCATGTTCATACGTCGTGCGGTGCTCAATGTGCCGAAGACGGGTAATGTCAACTTTATATCACGCATGGTGATAGATCAGGAGTTTGAGCGTGCGCCCGACGGTACGCGTCTGAAGGTGAAAGATGATCTTACGGCTGAATTCAATGTGCTGACGCAGACCATGTTCGGCCGACGTCTCACGGTCTATAACTCCCATGGCTTTTCCCCTCCGGCTGACTCTACGGTGTTTGCTTCGGAGGAGCCGGTGATCTATCGTGACGATATGCGCACGAAGACTGACGAATACTGGCAGGCGGAGCGCCCGGTTACGCTGCAGCACGGCGAAGCCTCGATGGCGCAGATGCTTGAGCGTCTGCGGCGTGAACCGGTGTATTACTGGGCGGAGCGCACGGCCAAGCTGCTGGCCGGCGGCTATGTGCACGTCGGGGGTAAGCAGGCCCGCGTGGATATCGGTCCGGTGCTTAATTTTGTAGGCTACAACAAACTCGAAGGCCTGAGGCTGCGCGCCGGAGGAAGCACGACTCCGCTCCTGTCGCCGCGCTGGTTTCTGGAGGGCTATGCCGCCTATGGATTCGGTGACCGGCGAGTGAAGTATGATGCTGCGGTGGAGTATTCGTTTGTTGACAAGAAGATCAACCAATATGAGTTTCCGATCCGGTCGCTGAAACTCTCCACCGGCTATGACGTTGACAAACCGGGTCAGAACAAGTTTACGGAAAACCGCGATGCCTTTTTCTTCGCGCTTACGCGTATGCCCAACGACCGTATGACATATCTGCACCGTGCGGTTCTGGAATTCAAGTGGGAATTTTACGGCAACTTCGCCATAACAGCCGGGGTGGGGTGGCAGCGACAGGAGTCGACTCGCTTCATGGCGTTTGTTGACGGTCACGATCGCCGCATTGGTCATTTCGACCAGTTGATGACATCGCTTGACCTGCGCTGGGCGCCGGGTGAGACCTTTTTCCAGACCTCCCGTTCGCGCAAGGACGTGAACCATGAAGCTCCGATCTTCCGCTTGCGTCAGATCTATGCCCCGAAGAGAGTGCTCGGCGCGCGCTGGGGCGCAAACCGTACGGAATTCTCATATGAGCAGCGCTACTTCTTTTCATCGTGGGGTTATCTTGACCTGCACTTCACGGCAGGCCATGTATGGGACCGCTCGGTGTTTACCGACCTGCTGATCCCCAACGTCAATATTTCCTATATAATACAGTCGCGGAGCTTTTCGCTGCTCAATCCGCTGGAGTTCATCAACGATACCGATGCCTCCTTGCATCTGACTTATTGGCTCAACGGCGCCATATTCAATTATATTCCCTACGTCAAGAAACTGAAGTTGCGTGAAGTTGTGGGGTTCAAGACTCTGTGGGGCCATCTGAGCCGACGCAATGATCCGTCGCGTCACGCTGATCTACTACGCTTTCCCGAAACAGTCGAGGTGCAGAAGATGGGACGCGAACCATATATGGAGATGTTTGTGGGGCTTGACAATCTCTTCAGGGTGCTCAGGGTGGACTATGTGCGCCGCCTTAATTATATGGGCAACCCCGGGGCAGACCGCTGGGGCATACGGTTCGGACTACATTTTACATTTTAATCAGAAGCGGAGCGAGAGGGAGAGTCCGTAGCCGGTGCCGCCATCGTCGGTGACGATGCGCGCGGGCGATGACTGTATTTCCATCTTGCTGCGTTTGGCCCAACGTCTGGCCGGATTGCCGGCAAAGAGGCCAATGACTTCGTTGACCGGGTCAACGATGAATGCTGCTATATTGCCGAGTACGGGCGAGCCTAACAGGCAGTAGTCATGATTGACGATATAGTGTTTGGCCATGTAGAATCCCTCGCCGATGATGCTGCCGACGATCGGAGTGAGGAGCAGGTCGTTGAACGACGGATTTTCCATGAATGCCTCGATGCCGAATTCCCAGCCGACGGTGGAGATCAGTGTGCTGTAGAGCAGCGATCCCCAGAAGTTGAATCCGCATGATCTGGCGGCCATGAAGTAGGCTGCTCCGGCATAGGGGTGGAGCACGAAGTTTATGAACGGGAGATCATGGTCCCATACCGGACCCTCCTTGATCACGTGGTTATACCAACGCTTAAACAGCGGGGTGCGCTTCAGCTCGCCGGAGTTCCAGGCGGTGGCGTCGTCGGGCAGACATTCGAGCACAAGCAGTGAGCCGACGAAGGCACTGCCAAGCACTGCGGTGTTGACCCATAGCCGGTCCCAGTTTTCGTGGCGGAAAGTATGTGACTTCGGGAAAGCATAGATGCTCAGCAATGGTTTTTCCGGTATCTGCTTCTCGTGGATATTTATGCTTGATGTGCTGAAATCAGGTTCGACGCCCGGTAGTCTGGCCTCAGAGGCCGAAACTCCCGATATGGTCTGTGCGGCTGACCCGAGGCAGGTAGCCAGCAGCAATGCAGTGATGAGATGTCGAACGTGAGATTTCATATCAGATTAACGCACAACCGAGTCGGAAGGTTTAGATGCGACAAGGCCGCGTCCCCACATGAGGGGCGCGGCCTTGTTGATTTCAGCAGATGGGTGGATCAGCGGACGGGGTTGGTGACAATAGTCTTTTTGCCGTCGATGATGTAGATGCCGGGCACGGTGATCGAGTTGAGGCGGCGTCCCTGCAGGTCATAGATGCCTTCGGGAGCAGTCGTCTGTGGCTCCTCGACGCGGTCAAGAGAGTTAGGCTCCTGAACCATAAGGGGAATGTCGAGAGCCTGACCTTCCCAGATCTCGGTTGCGTTAGGACCGGAAATGGTCTTCCATGCATTCTGGTAGATGACGCGTATGCGGCCCTTGCGGGTGGTGAGGCCTTCCGGTACGATCAGCTCCTGGTTGATGTTCATCACCTTGGCATAGTTGGCAGCGGTGTTACCTCCGGAGAAGGTGTCGCCGATGCGGCTCTCCTCGATGAACTCACCGTCAGCGTCGAAGTCGGTATAGATCACGCAGAAGTTATAGCGCAGGTCCTGACGTACCACAGCGGTGTTGCCAAGGTTGTTGGCTTCAAGATGGAGCGTGAATTCCTGGCCGGGTTCTACTTCAAGACCTTCGGGGAGCAGGGTGTAGACGTTGGCAGGAGCCTTTGTGCTGATTTCGTCGATATCGGTCTTGGCACCGGTAGTATACACTCTCTTCACCCAAGCGTTGCCTTGGGGGTGCATGGTGCCTGATGGCTCCTTGTATTCTGCCGACGGAATGTTAGGCTTGGAGGGGTCATGGTCGAGCACATCGAGATCAATGTCGTAAGCCACGCCTTCGAGCACGTTTTGTGCATTCGGGTCGTTGAGCTGACGCCATGCGTTCTGGTAGATCACGCGCAGACGGGCCTTGCCGGTATAGGTTACGGCGGGAAGTGACACAGGCTGCTCAATGTTCATCACCGTTTCATAGTTGGCTTCTGTGCTTTCTCCGGTGAATGTCTTGCCGATGCGGCCGATCTCTTCAAACTTGCCGGTGCCATAAGGATCGAGATAGATCACGCAGAAGTTGTAGCGCAGGTCCTGACGATTCACGTCGGGTTCGCCGAGGTTGTTGGCCTCGAGGTGGAGGTTGAAGGAGCTGCCCACCACAACCTGAGGCTTCTCCTCGAGCAGAGTGTAGAAACCGGTGGTTTTGGTGTATTCGTGCTCAATGTCGGTATATGCACCTTGGGTGTAGATCTTGCGTACCCAAGCGTTGCCCTGAGGATGGATTGTGCCTTTGGGGGTTTCGTATTCACCTGCCACAGGAGGCACTACGGTCACGAAGAAATCATAGGCGCGGCCTGCGGCGATCGGGCCGTTGGGTCTGGGAGTGGCGGAGTCGGTGACGATGCGGGCACGGAAGGTTCCGGTCTGCATGCCTTCGGGCAGGTCGATAGTGATCACGCCGTCGGCGCTGACTTCGGCTGCCTCGGTCTCGGCATCAAACACGTGGTCGTTGTTAAAGTCGATCCATGCGCCAATGTTGGCCTTGGTAGCTAGTTCGGGTATGAGTTTGACGGCGGGCGAGGAGTGGGGTATGGCCACGTTGAGGTCGCTCAGCAGGGTGTAAAGCTCGGCGGGAGCAGACTCGGCGGTGTAGGTGGTGAAGTTGGGAGAGCCTTCGGCCGAGAGAGACTTGATATAGGCATTGGACTTCTTGCCTTCGGGCACTATGTAGCCGGCACCGGCGGTGACCAGAGGAGTGAAGCGGAGCTTGTAGGAGTATTCGCCAGATGAAGGCACTTTATACTTATCGAGGGTGCCCGGGCCGCAGGAGCTGTTGCCGAGGCCACGCTGCATGTAGTCGAGGTGGATCTGGGTCTCCTGACGGGGTTTGAGCTGGAAGTCATGGTTGACTGCGATCATGTCCTGCTCGGTGCTGTGTATTGCCGAGAAGTTTACGCGACCTTCAGTTTCTACCAGCAGGCCGAATCCGTCATCGGCAGTGAGGCGGAAGAAGCGCAGGTCTTCACGGTTACCCATGGTCTGGGGGCGTATGAAGTGCTCATACATATCGGTGACGGTGGTGGTGTAGAACGCTGCGTGCGACCCGGTCTTGCGGTCCACGAAGTTGCTCCAGGGACCACGGGCGAAGTACTCTATGTTTTCGAGACCGGCGCTTACCATCATGCTGAGGCCGAGGCGGTCAATGCTGCCCGAAGTGGGACGGAAGCTTGCTTCGAGGTCAATCACGCCATTGGCGTGCACAATATAGGTGGTGGTGTAGGAGCAGAAGCTGTTGGCAGTGTAGTTGCCGCTGATTCTGACAGCCTTGGCGCCGTTTTCATCGCCGTCGATATAGTTGAGGGTGATGCCGGAGCCTTTGAAGGTCGGGGTGGACATCACGGACGGCGGAATGCCTGAGGTGGGCGCGTCGTTTTCGATCCAGCGGATATTGTCAAACGCAGGGCCCTGACCTTCGGAGATGTAGTCCACACCATTATATTTCATGGAGGTGAGGCGGCCGGTGCGGTCAAATTTGAGAGCAAAGCCCTGGCCGCTTACGGTCACGGGATTGTTGCCCTCAACGGTGAGCACGCCGTCGCCGTGGTCAGTGATTTCGGCCAGCTTGGCACGATTCTTGACGGTGAATTGTTCGGAGGCAACTTCATGTCCGGCTTCAGCCCATGAGGAAGCTTCTTTGGTCACGAAGCGTACGGTCAGCAGATATTCTGCCGGATCGCTGGCTGCGGGAGCGGTGGTGTAGGGTATGGTGAGCTGGGCCGATCCTTCGGAGGGGACGTTGAAATCGGAGATCACGCCGGTCTCGATGTCTTCGCCATCGCGGCTGATAGACCATGCTACGTTGAAGCCCGACAGGTCTATGAAGTCATAGGTGTTGTTTACGGTGAGCTTCTTGGTAGTGGCCGAGAAGTTCTTCATCTTGATGTAGCTGTAGACGTGCTTCACTTCCTGCAGCTTGGCGGTTGGTTCGCGCATCGGGCCGACTATGCCGTTGGAGCAGAAGTTCTGCTGGTGCGGGCCGGGGAAGTCATAGCCGGTGTAGTAACCCTTGATGTCGCCGGAAGCGATTTCGTCGGGGTGATAGATGGCCTGGTCAACCCAGTCCCAGATGCAGCCGCCGATGGTGCGCTTGCTCGATTCGATGTAGTCCCAGTAGTCCATGAGGTTGCCGATGGCCTGACCCATTGCGTGGGCATATTCGCAAAGGATATGGGGCTTGTCGCGCCATGTCTGCACGTCGAAACCGCTCACCTGGTTCATATTGGGATACATCTTGGAAGTGATGTCGGTGTAGCGCCATGTGGCCTGGTCAAGGCCTTCGTAGTGGATCATGCGGGGGTCAAGGGCGCGTATGGCATCGTAGCAGTATTTGAAGTTTTCACCTTCATCACTTTCATTACCCATAGACCAGAAGATGACCGACGGGTGGTTGCGGTCGCGGAGCACCATGCGCTCCTCGCGGTCAACGAAAGCGTTGCGCCAGCTTGCTATGCCGCTCAGCTTGGTGCATGCGTGGCACTCGAGGTCGGCTTCGTCCATCACGTAGATGCCGAAGTAGTCGTGCATGGCATACATCTTGGCTGCGTTGGGATAGTGGCTGGTGCGGAGGGTGTTGATGTTGTTTTGTTTGAACATCTTCACGTCAAGCAGCATTGTCTCGGTGTCGAGGGCACGTCCGAGCAGCGGGTGGGTGTCATGACGGTTGGTGCCCTTGAAGAAGATCTTCTTGCCGTTGATGTGTACGAATAAGTTTTTGTATTCGATATGGCGGAAACCGTATTTGGTCGAGAAGGCCTCGGTTTCCTTGCCGGAAGCGTCTTTCAGCACCACCACCACGGTGTAGAGGTTGGGGGTTTCGGCGTTCCAGAGCTTGAGTCCGCTGAGGTTGGCCGTGAAGTTGAGCTTCTGGGAGCCGCCGGCAGCGATGGACTGGGCTTTCTGTTCGGGGAAGGTGTGGGCCACTGCGCCGGAGGGATCAAGCAGTTTCACCTGGGCGGTAACGGTCGATGCAGCGGTGGAGCGGTTGCTCAGGTCGAGCTGCACGTTGAGTGAACCGGAGGTGTAGCCGGACGAAGCGTTGAGGTTGGAAGTGATATAGTGGTCGCGCACAAAGGTGGCGGGCACAGCAGTAAGCGTAACATCGCGATAAATACCGCTCATGCGGAACATATCCTGGTCTTCGAGATATGAGCCGTCGCTCCAGCGGAACACCTGCACTGCAAGGGTGTTGCTGCCGGTATGTGACATTTCGGTAATGTCAAACTCATGGTCAGTGTTGGCGCCCTGAGTATAGCCCACGAACTTGCCGTTGACCCATACGTAAGCCGCCGAGTAGATGCCGCCGAAGTTCAGCAGCAGGTTGTGGCCGGACCATGATGCGGGTACGTCGAATTTGGTCACGTATGAACCCACGGGGTTCAGACCATATTTGCCTTCATAGCCGGCCTTGCGCTCGATTTTGGGCGGGTTAGTGGCGAAGGGGTAGTTTACGTTGACGTAGAGAGGCTCGTCATATCCATGCATCTCCCAGTTGGAGGGCACGGGCAGGTCGTCCCAGCCGGAGGTGTCGAATCCTTCTTTATAGAAGTCGAGCGGGCGCTTTGACGGTTCGTCAACGAAATAGAATTTCCAAGTGCCGTTGAGCAGTTTTACTCTTGATGATTTGGTGTAGACCCAGGGAGTGTCGAAGAACTCCTTGTCAGCCTTCATCTCTGCTTCGGTAGCGTATGGGGTAGTGGTGGCGTGTGCGTCCTGTTTGTTGACGGCAAACACAGTCTCATCTTCCCAATAGTCGCCCCATGTGGTCGGAGCGGCTGCCGATGCCATGACCGGACCCAGCAGCAGTCCGAGTAGTGGTATTAGCTTTTTGTTCATGAAAATGTGGATTAGTTATTTTACTTATATATTTTAATGGTGCAAATATATGAATTTTTATTGTGCTTACCATGAAAAACCGTATTTAATTGAAAATTTATTGCGAAGAGTGGCCGGTTATTTAGAAAAAAATGGTAATTTTGCAGCTGAAAAGAAGGCGTTATACTCCTTTCACACTATTTTATTTATGATAACATTATCCATTTCAAATGGCGTATTGGCTGTCACTGCGGCACTTACGGGTTTCGCACTGGTGGCTTTGGCTTTGTGGTTGGCCGGGCTGATTTCGCCCCGGTCGTTCAACGCCCAGAAGGGCGAGGCGTACGAGTGCGGTATTCCCACCCGTGGTGAATCCATGGCACAGTTCAAAGTGGGCTACTATCTTTATGCCATCTTGTTCCTGATGTTCGATGTGGAATGCGTGTTTCTCTTCCCCTGGGCAGTGCGCATGCGTGAACTCGGGGTTCAGGGACTGCTCTGCATAGCAGTGTTCTTCGTAATCTTAGTGCTGGGTCTGGTCTACGCCTGGCGGAAAGGAGGTCTTGAATGGAAGTAACCACCAAGTCCATGCCCTACGAGGCCTGGAAAGACAACGAGTATATCGAAAGCATGGTCAACGAGCTTAAGTCTAACGGCGTGAATGTGGTCGTAGGCTCGCTTGACAAACTTATCAACTGGGGCCGTTCTAACTCTATCTGGCCTCTTACTTTCGCCACCAGCTGCTGCGGCATCGAATTTATTTCGCTCGGCGCTGCCCGCTATGACATGGCCCGCTTTGGCTGGGAAGTGGCTCGTTCGTCGCCCCGCC
>CAZKRV010000008.1:0-26334 GCA_964555345.1 uncultured Bacteroides sp. | reverse complement strand
GTGAAAAATATGCTATTTCTTTAAACCGGCGAGAAGAAGGGCGGTTTTGGCGGGGCCGATCAGTTGGGTGAGCTGCTCTTCAGAGGCCTGACGCAGTCGCGCTACGGAGCGGAACTTTTTGAGTAACAATTCTTTAGTTTTTGGCCCAATGCCTGAGATGGAGTCAAGCTCGCTGGTGGTCTGTCCGCGGCTGCGGCGCTGCCTGTGGTGGGTGATGCCGAAGCGGTGGGCTTCGTCGCGAAGTTGCTGCACTACTTTCAGCGTCTCGGAGTTCTTGTCAATATATAGAGGATATGAGTCGCCGGGGAAGTAGATCTCTTCAAGTCGTTTGGCTATGCCCACGACCGAGATGACTCCGCGTAGTCCGATCGAATCGAGCGCCTCAACGGCCGCTGATAGCTGGCCCTTGCCGCCGTCGACCACAATGAGTTGAGGGAGATCGTCGGGGTCTTCCTGCATCATGCGGGTGTAGCGTCTGGTCAGAGCCTCTTTCATCGAAGCGAAATCATCGGGCCCTTCCACGGTCTTGATGTTGAAGATGCGATAGTCCTTTTTCGAAGGTTTGGCATTGCGGAACACAACGCACGACGCCACGGGGTCGGTGCCTTGAATATTGGAATTATCAAAACACTCGATGTGGCGCGGAAGGTCGGGCAGGCGGAAGTCGCTCTGGATCTTCTTGAGCACGCGCATGACTCTCTGCTCCGGATCGAGTTTCTCGGCCTGGCGTATGGCATCGGTGCGGTTTTGCTCGGCATTTTGTTTTGATACCTGAAGCAATTTGGCTTTGTCGCCGCGCTGTGGCACGGTGAATTCCACTCCGGGAAATTCAGAATCCGGCATCATCTCCACGATCACTTCGTCGAGTTTGCCGCCGAAACGCTGTGAAATTTCGGCGATGGCCATGCTAAGAAGTTGGCTGACAGGTTCTTCCATCGTGCGGCGATAATGCAGGGTGATGGAGCGTACAACGGCACCGCGGCGCACGTGCATATGGTTGATATACACATTGTTATCTCCAACATCGGACACGCCGAACACGTCGATCTGGTCAAGCGTCTGGCTGACGATGACGGATTTGGACTCATATCGGGCCACCAGATCATACATTTTCTTTACTTCATGAGCCTCTTCAAACTTGAGTTGGGCGGCAAGTGCTTCCATGTCGGCGCGCAGGTGGTTTAGAAGTTCGCCCGTGTCGCCCCGCAGGATCATGCGTATGCGGTCAATATAGCGAGCGTACGTTTCCTGGCTGATCTTGCCCACGCAGCAGCCTTCGCACTTCTTCATGTGATATTCCAGGCACAGTTTCCCTTTGCCTCGGGCTATCCATTCAGGTGTGATGGGGTGGCGGCAGGTGCGGATAGGGTAGAGCTGCCGGATCAGTTCGAGGACAGCCTTGGCCGATGCCGTGTCGGTGTATGGACCGAAATATTTCGAGCCGTCCTTAAGCCGCTGCCGCGTGAGGAACACGCGTGGGAAGTGTTCGTTTGTCACCACGATCCAGGGGTAGGATTTGTCGTCCTTGAGCAGCACGTTGTAGCGTGGCTTGTATTCCTTGATCATGGAGTTTTCGAGGTTGAGCGCGTCTTGCTCGGTGGGCACTACGATATAGCTCATGTCGGCAATGGCACGCACCAGCAGGTTGGTGCGCACCACGTCGTGGGTGCGGTTGAAATATGAGCTGACGCGGCGCTTGAGGTTTTTGGCCTTGCCTACGTAGATGACTGTGCCCTCGCTGTCATAGTAGGTGTAGACTCCGGGGGTGGTGGGGAGTATGGCAATCTTGTCGATCAGCTCCTGAGGCTTGGAGATTTTCAAGATTAAAGATGAGAGATGGAAGGTTAGAAATATATGGTGGCTATAAAAGATAAAAGATGAAAGTGCTGAGGGCTTTCATCTTTTATCCTGAGGTCGCATGATCAGTACGTGATCAGCGAAGTGATCTCGACATCAGCGGGGAGCTTTTTACGGCCTTCGAGATCGGCCAGCTCGATGATGAAGTTGATGTAAATTTTCTTCGGATTCATTGACCGGATCAGTTCGTAGGCAGCGGCCATTGTGCCACCGGTGGCAAGCACATCGTCGTGGATCACGACCACGTCGTCGGGGGTGATGGCATCGCGATGGATTTCGATGGCGTCTTTGCCGTATTCCTTATCGTAGGTCGCGGAGATTGTGTCGGCGGGGAGTTTGCCAGGCTTGCGTACGGGCACGAACCCGGCCGCCAGTTCAAAGGCGAGAATCGAGGCTCCGATGAAGCCGCGGCTCTCGATGCCGCAGACCTTGGTCACGCCCTTGTCGCGATAAAGCTGAGCCATGTCCCAGCCGATGATGTGGAGTGCTCTCGGGTCCTTGAACACAGTGGTGAGATCCCGGAAAACTATGCCCTTGGTGGGAAAGTCTTTCACGTCTCGCACGCGTTGCTTGATGTATTCCATACGTTTTGCAGTAGGTGTTATGTGGTTGATTTTGTGCCGTGTAGTTTTGTTTCACGTGGAACAATTGTTCATTTCCCGAGTAATAACAGGAGCACGTTGATGTCGGCCGGTGACACTCCGGGGATACGCGATGCCTGCCCCACAGTGGCGGGGCGTCGGGCCATCAGCTTCTGGCGGGCCTCGGTGGATAGTGCAGTGACCGACTGATAGTCGATCTTGTCGGCCAGCGTCACGTGGTCAAGCTGGCCCATGCGCTGGGCCAGCTGCCGTTCGCGCTCGATATAGCCGGCATATTTGAGCCTGATTTCGGCTCCTTCCGTTACCTCAGCCGGCAGGTCGGGAATCAATGTCGGGAGATAGCGTCGCATGAGATTCATGTCTACACCCGGGCGGAGGATCAGGTCGGCAGCCCGGACGCTCTGGCGCACTTCGGCCGAGCCGATGGACTCAAGCATGGGGTTGGCGTCGGCCGGTTTCACACTTGTGGATTTCAGCAGGTCTATGAGCCTTTCGATCTCGCTCTCCTTTGTGCGGAGCAGATCCATGCGCCGATCTGAAGCCAGGCCGATGGAATGGCCTATTGGAGTGAGGCGCGAATCGGCATCGTCCTGACGGAGCAGTATGCGGTATTCGGCACGTGACGTGAACATACGATATGGCTCGTCTACGCCCTTATTGACCAGATCGTCGATCAGCACTCCAATGTAAGCCTGATCGCGGCCAAGAATGAGCGGGTCGGTGCCGTGCACTTTGGTGTGGGCGTTGATGCCGGCAATGAGTCCCTGTCCGGCGGCTTCCTCATAGCCCGTGGTGCCGTTGACCTGTCCGGCCATGAACAGACCGTCTATGATGCGGCTTTCGAGGGTGTGAAGCAACTGCGTCGGCTGGAAGAAGTCGTATTCGATGGCATAGCCCGGACGATAGATCTGCACATTGCGTAGGGCAGGTATGGTCTGGAGTGCGCGCATCTGCACGTCAAACGGTAGTGACGATGAGAAGCCGTTGAGATAATATTCCGTGGTGTGTGCACCTTCGGGTTCGAGGAAGAGATGATGTTCGTCTTTGTCGGCAAAAGTAACTATCTTGGTTTCGATGCTCGGGCAGTAGCGTGGGCCGATGCTGCGGATCTGGCCATTGTAAAGCGGAGAGTCAGGAAGGCCGGCGCGCAGTATTTCGTGAGTCTGCTCATTGGTGCGTAGGGCGAAACATGGCAACTGCGGCAGTGGAGAGTGTGATTCAGGAAGGAAAGAGAATCGTCCGCCGTCGGAGTCACCGTCCTGGCGCTCGCAGAGTGAGAAGTCAATGGTGCGCGCATCGAGCCTGACAGGGGTGCCGGTCTTCATGCGGTCTGTCTGCATGCCGAGAGAGCGCAGTTGCTCGGTGAGTCCGGTCGAAGCGGGTTCGGCTACGCGTCCGCCGCGCCACTGCACGCGCCCGACGTGCATCAGTCCGTTGAGAAAAGTTCCGGCGGTGAGCACTACCGCACGGGCGGTGAAACGCACGCCCATGGCTGTGATTACACCGGTCACCCGTCCATTGTCGATGATGAATTCGGTGGCTGAATCCTGCCAGATATAGAGCCGTGGCGTGGATTCGAGCTTGCGGCGCCATGCGGCAGAGAATGCCATGCGGTCAGCCTGGGCGCGCGGACTCCACATGGCCGGCCCTTTGGAGCGGTTGAGCATGCGGAACTGGATGGTCGACCGGTCGGTGACCAGCCCCATGCCGCCACCGAGCGCATCGATCTCGCGCACGATCTGGCCCTTGGCTATGCCGCCTACAGCTGGATTGCAGCTCATCTGGGCTATCTTGTTCATGTCCATGGTCACCAGAAGTGTGGTGCTGCCCAGGGTGGCTGCGGCGTGGGCGGCCTCGCAGCCGGCGTGGCCTGCGCCGATCACTATTACATCGAAATCAAATCTCATCGCTTATTTTGTGTTGTCGAGAAGTGCCAGTGCTTCGTTTTCGTGTGCTTCCATGATTTCGCGTTCACCGGGACCTTTGTCGTTTATGCCGCAGAGGTGGAGCAGTCCATGTGCCACCACGCGGTGGAGTTCGCGGTCCGGGTCGGTGCCGAATTCTATGGCATTGGAGCTGACGGTGTCGAGTGAGATGTAGATGTCGCCACTCACCATTCGACGTTTGCTGTAGTCGAAGGTGATGATGTCGGTGAAGTAGTCGTGTTGCAGGAATTCGCGATTTACCTTGAGTATGCCCTCATCGTCGGTGAAAATATAGGTCAGAGTACCCGCGATCTTGCCGTGAGCGGTTGCCACGGCCTCAAGCCAACGCTCTATTCGGGGCTTATCAATGATGTCAGGGAAATCTACGTTTTTCGTTAACCAGTTGATAATCATGCTGTTAATGCTAAAGTGCGGACCTGCAAAAAGCCTTATGTATGCTTAAGGCATACACAAGGACTGCGTTTTTATATGGCCAAAGTTACGAATTTTTTCGCAGAAAAAACCGTAAAGTCTCAAATTTAATCCAATAGGCTGTAGATTAGGCTGATATGTGGCTGAATCGAAGGATTTGAGGCTTCGAGAATTGAAAATTCGTTTCGGACCGTATAGTTTATCGTGAAAAAATCAGTGAAAAAAGATGTATGCGGCGATGACTCCGGCCACGGAGCCGGTGATGTCGGCCATCAGAGCATAAGGCACGGCATAGCGTGTGCGCTTCACGCCGACAGAACCGAAATAAACGGCAAGTACATAAAACATCGTGTCGGTGCTTCCCTGGATGGCCGCACTCACCCGACTCACGAATGCATCGGGACCATAGGTGTTCATCAGGTCAACCATCATGCCTCTTGATCCGGATCCGGAGAGGGGCTTCATGATGGCGGTGGGGAGAGCTGCGACCCAGTCGGCATCAAGACCGATGGCGCTGACGGCCGAAGTGAGAGCCGAGGTGATCACGTCCATGGCACCTGATGCGCGAAACATGCCGATGGCCACAAGTATCGCCACAAGGTAGGGTATGATCCTGACCGCGGTGTTGAAGCCTTCTTTAGCTCCTTCGATGAAGGTCTCATACATGTTGATGCGCTTGCGGAGTCCGGCAAATAGAAACGCTATGATCACTACGAACAGGAGGAAATTGGCGGCAAATCCGGAATAGAGTTCCACTGACTCGCGGGGGAGCGAGGAGAAGATCCACACTAATGCCCCGACCAGAGCGGTGAGTCCGCCAAGCCATGCGAGCAGCACCGGATCCTTTAGCGATATGCGCTGCCTGATGCAGAGGCTCACGATGCCGACAATGGTGGCTATGAATGTGGCGAGGAGTATCGGCATGAATATATCGGTGGGGTTTTCTGCGCCAGCCTGTGCCCGATACATTATTATGCTTATTGGAATCAGGCAAAGTCCCGAGGCGTTGAGCACGAGAAACATGATCATGGCATCGGTGGCGCGATCCTTCTCGCTGTTCAGTTCCTGCAGTTCCTGCATGGCTTTGAGTCCGAGCGGAGTGGCAGCATTGTCGAGACCAAGCATATTGGCCGATACGTTCATGAAGATCGAACCCATGGCCGGGTGATCTTTCGGTACTCCGGGAAAGAGGCGACAGAACAGCGGCGACACTATGCGTCCGAAAGTTCGTATCACTCCGGCCCGCTCGCCGATCTTCATCAGTCCGAGCCAAAGCGAGAGTATGCCGGTGAGTCCGAGCGCCAGTTCAAATGCCGACGCAGCCGAGGCGAACGATGCGCCCATCACGTCGGACCACACTGTGAGGTCGCCGCAGAGGGTGCGGCCCACCGCCACTGCAAACGCCACAATAAAGAAAGCTATCCAGATATAGTTGAGAACCACGGTCGAGATATGTATATGTGAGATTGATGGTGCGAAGTTACGTAAAATCGGGAGAGTGAGCAAAATGTGGCCTAAAATTGTTATAAAGTTATAAATAAGGTGCCGTGGGGCGGTGCAATCAATATTTTTGCGTATTTTTGCACTGAAATTAAATACCACAGCATACTGACGTTTCAATTAACACTAAGTAACCCCTTCAACCATTATTTCTTTGAAAGCTAACAATCCCGAACTCACCGACCTGATAGTGCAGGGCATTCAGGAGCGCAAAGGCAAGAACATCACTCATATAGACCTTTCGGCCATAGAGTCGAGCGCGGCATCGGACTTCATAGTCTGCGAAGGAACCTCAACAACGCACGTGGCTGCAATAGCCGACTGCGTGAGGGACTATCTGCTCGAGCACTATGGCCTCAAACCGTATAACTATGACGGCTACGGCAATTCTTCATGGATAGTGATAGACTATGGCTCGGCCCTGGTCCACGTGTTTATGCCTGAAGAGCGCATGCGCTATAATCTTGAAGAGTTGTGGAGCGACGGAGTCATCACCGAAATACCAGATATAGACTGATATGCAACCCCCGAAAAACAATATGAAGGGCAAGATGCCCAAAATGAACATCTATTGGATGTATGTGGTGGTGCTCGCCGTGCTTGCCGGGATATTCTATCTCGACAGCAATCAGAGCACCCTGCCACTTGACACATTTGACCAGTTTGAAGAGGCTGTGAAAAACGGCTATATGGAGAAAATCACCGTCTATGCCAATAAGTCGGAGGCGGAAGGTACCCTGTCGAAAGCAGGAGCAGAGGCTATGTTTAGCCCTCAGCAACTGCAGGGCATGTCAGGCACTCCGAAGGTGATAGTGCGGTTCGGCAACTCACAGTCGTTTGACCGCAAGATCGATGAATGGCGCACCAACGGCTGGTTCAAAGGACAGGTCAAATATGAGAAGGAAGGCGACTATTCGAATCTGTTGTGGTCGTTTGGCCCGATGCTGCTACTGATCGCCGTGTGGATCTACTTCATGCGTCGCATGAGTTCGCGTAACGGTGACGGTCCCGGCGGAGTCTTCTCGGTGGGTCGCAGCAAGGCGCAGATGTTTGACAAGGATTCGGCCAATAAGGTTACGTTTAAGGACGTGGCCGGTCTGGCTGAAGCCAAGACCGAGATTGAGGAAATCGTAGAGTTCCTGAAGAATCCGAAGCGCTACACTGATCTGGGCGGCAAGATTCCAAAAGGCGCTCTGCTCGTAGGCCCTCCCGGAACCGGCAAGACCATGCTGGCCAAGGCTGTTGCCGGCGAGGCCAACGTGCCTTTCTTCTCCATGAGCGGTTCCGACTTTGTGGAGATGTTTGTGGGCGTAGGTGCTTCGCGAGTGCGCGACCTCTTCCGTCAGGCCAAGGAGAAGGCTCCCTGCATAGTGTTTATTGATGAAATCGACGCAGTGGGCCGCGCGCGCGGCAAGAATCCCAACATGGGTGCGAATGACGAGCGAGAGAATACACTCAACCAGCTCCTGACCGAGATGGACGGTTTCGGCTCAAACAGCGGCGTGATCATACTCGCCGCCACCAATCGCGCCGACATACTTGACAAGGCGCTGCTGCGCGCAGGCCGCTTCGATAGACAGATTTATGTGGATCTGCCTGATCTCAACGATCGTGTGGCTATATTTAATGTGCATCTTAAAAACAAGAAGGTGGAACCGGGCCTGGACATTGAGCTGCTGGCCCGACAGACTCCCGGTTTTTCAGGCGCAGACATAGCCAACGTGACCAACGAAGCTGCGCTGATAGCCGCCCGCCACAACAAGCAGTTCATCGAGCGTCAGGACTTCATCGACGCTGTAGACCGCATTATAGGCGGCCTGGAGAAGCGCTCAAAGATACTTACCGACGAAGAGAAGCGTGCCATCGCCGTGCATGAAGCCGGTCATGCCACGATATCGTGGCATCTGCGCTATGCCAATCCGCTGATCAAAGTGACCATAGTGCCACGAGGCAAGGCGCTGGGCGCAGCCTGGTATCTGCCTGAGGAGCGCCAGATCACCCCATCGCAGGCCATATTGGACGAAATGTGTGCCACACTCGGCGGTCGTGCGGCCGAAGAGGTGTTCTTAGGACGCATATCCACCGGTGCTGCCAACGATCTGGAGCGCGTGACCAAGCAGGCTTATGCCATGGTGGTATATTACGGCATGAGTGACAATCTGCCCAATGTGAGCTACTATGATTCTACAGGCCAAAGTTATGGTTTCTCAAAGCCCTATTCCGACGAACGTGCACGCATGATCGACGAAGAAGTAAGCCGAATCATAGCCGAACAATATGAGCGTGCCAAGCAACTGCTCCGCGAGAAGGCCGAAGGTCATGCCGAGCTGGCGAATGTGCTCCTGACCCGCGAAGTGATCTTCACCGAAGATGTGGAGAAGATATTCGGCAAGCGTCAATGGGCCTCGCGCACCGATGAGATCCTTAATACTCCTCCGCCCGTGCCGGCCGGTGAACTTCCCGCTCCGGAAGTTGCTCCAGAGCCTGATTCCGAACCAGAAAAAACAGCCTGAAAGCATACGGCCCGCCCTTGAAGCGGGCCGTAATTGCATTTCCGATTTACTACTTTGTAGCTATGTTTGTGAAATGATAATAGCATTGTATAGCAGTGTGTTAAAATTTAGGATAATATAAAAATCACTACCTGTTGACTACTTAGTATTGACATGGGGCCCTCTGAATGCGTAGATTTGCAAAAGTCACAGATAAACCAATCTTCATATATATCATGAAAGCATTAATAGTATCATTCCTATCGATTGCCGCAGTGTTGACGGCGGGAGCACAGACCGGAGAAAAGAAGCTAATCCACATCTCTACTGACGCAACTGAACTCGTGCTCGGAGTTGGTCCGAACAATCGCCTTTACCAGACCTATCTCGGTCCAAAATTGCGTCATGAAGACGAGGCGGCTAAGCTGCCGCTGAACGGTAGGGAGGCCTATTCCACTGCCGGCAATGAGGACTTCTTTGAGCCAGCACTTGGCATAATCCATGCCGACGGCAACATGACAACCTATCTATATTATGTAGATTCGGAGCAGAAAGCCATAGATGGGGGCACACACACCAGCATCAATCTCCGCGACGACAAATATCCGGTGAGCGTTACGCTCAACTATGTGGCCTATCCTGCAGAAAACGTGATTAAGACCTGGACAGAAATCTCTCACAGTGAACCGAAACCGATCAGTATGTCGCAATATGCTTCGGCAATGCTCTATTTCGATGCCTCTGAATACTGGCTGACGGAATTCAGCAGCGACTGGGCCAAAGAAGCGCAGATGAGTACCCAGCAGCTCCAGTTCGGCAAAAAGGTGATAGACAGCAAACTCGGCAGCCGTGCCGCCATGTTTACCCATCCTTTCTTTGAACTTGGACTCGACGGCCCCACCCGTGAGCGAGGCGGGGAAGTGTTGATGGGCACTCTGGGCTGGACCGGTAACTTCCGCTTCACTTTCGATGTCGATAATCTGGGCGTTTTGCGTGTGATCCCCGGCATTAACCCCTATGCGTCGATTTATGAACTGAAGGCAGGTGAATTGTTTACTACCCCCGAATTCATATTTACCCTGAGCTATGACGGCACCGGTCAGGGTAGCCGTAACCTCCATGATTGGGCTCGCAGATATGGACTGAAAGATGGTGAAGGCGCGCGCATGACTCTGCTCAACAATTGGGAGAACACCATGTTCAATTTCGATCAGGAGCTCCTGGCGCGTCTGATGAAGGAGGCCAAAGACCTCGGAGTGGATATGTTTTTGCTCGATGACGGCTGGTTTGGCAACAAATATCCTCGCCAGAATGACAGCGCCGGACTCGGTGACTGGGAGGAGACGCACTCGAAGCTTCCCGGAGGCATTCCAGCGCTGGTTTATGCCGCAAAGGAGGCCGACGTGAAGTTCGGCATCTGGATAGAGCCTGAGATGGTCAACCCGAAGAGCGAACTTTATGAGAAGCATCCTGATTGGGTAATCGAGCAGCCGAACCGCGACACATATTATTACCGTAACCAGCTGGTGCTTGACCTGAGCAATCCTAAAGTGCAGGACCATGTGTTTGGTGTGGTTGACAATATCCTGACTGAAAATCCCGATGTGGCATATTTCAAATGGGACTGCAACAGTCCGATCACCAACGTCTACTCTCCCTATGCCAAGGATAAGCAGGGTCAGATGTATGTAGACCATGTGCGCGGTATCTACAACGTGCTCAGGCGGATAAAGGAGAAGTATCCCGACGTGCCGATGATGCTCTGCTCCGGTGGCGGCGCACGCTGCGATTACGAAGCGCTGAAATACTTCACAGAGTTCTGGTGCTCGGACAACACCGACCCCATCGAGCGCATCTATATCCAGTGGGGATTCTCGCAATTCTTCCCCACCAAGGCCATGGCAGCACACGTGACCAGCTGGAATAGAAATACTTCCGTAAAATTCCGTATGGACGTTGCTGCCATGTGCAAGCTCGGTTTTGACATAGGTCTGCAGGATCTCTCGGCCGAAGAACTGGAATTCTGCCGTCAGGCAGTGACCAACTGGAAGCGGCTTCAGCCGGCAGTGACCGAAGGTGACCAATATCGCCTGGTATCGCCCTATGACGGCAACCACGCCGCGGTGGAATACGTGGACAAATCCCGAGATATGGCAGTGCTGTTTGCCTACGACCTGGCGCCGCGTTTCCGCGAAAAAATGCCTGCCGTGAAGCTGCAAGGACTTGATCCTGACCGCAGATACCTTGTCAAGGAGATCAATCTAATGCCCGGCACGACATCCGGACTCAGTGCCGACGGCAAGGTGCTTAGCGGTGACTTCCTGATGAAAGTGGGACTTGACATCTTCACTACACGCCACAACTCAAGCCGTGTTGTCGAACTCACAGCCCAATAATACCGTCAATTAATGATAGATGATGAACAGAGGGCCGGGCGCAGACGCGTCCGGTCCTCTGCTTGTAGCTTCGGAAATTTTGTATTATCTTTGCATATAAGTATGAAGGAGCATATGGTTATAGCTAAAACCGCCGCTACGTTTGATGAGTTTGATAATGTCAGACCTGTCGAACCAATCCGTTCCCCCCTTAATTATATCGGTGGGAAATATAAGCTGCTCCCTCAGATTCTAAAATTCTTCCCTAAAGATATCAATAGCTTTGTAGATCTCTTTTGCGGTGGATGTAATGTCGGTGTCAATGTCAATGCCGATAGTGTGGTATTTAATGACAATCTCATTTATCTGATTGATTTATACCGCTCATTAAAAAGTACGGATATAGATCAAATCATGGATCATATTCATTCCCGAATTACTGATTTAGGCTTGTCATTGACTAATACTGAGGGATATATCCGATTAAGGTCTTTATATAATCTGGATAAAAATCCGCTTGATCTCTTTGTGCTTGTGGCTTTTTCATTCAATCACCAGATACGGTTCAATTCTGCGCATCAATTTAATAATCCGTTTGGGAAAGAACGTAGCTGCTATAATCAATCAATGGAAAGGAACCTGCGGCGCTTTGTGGATAGAATACAATCCATGAATTGCTCTTTTTCAAGCAGTGATTTTGATAAATATGATATAAGCAATCTCAGTTGCCGTGATTTTGTATATTGTGATCCTCCATATCTCATTACTACAGGGACTTATAATGATGGTAAACGCGGCTTTACAGGTTGGAGCGTCAAGGAGGAAAGACAATTGCTTGCAATGCTTGATTTCCTGAATTCTCAGAATGTAAAATTCGCCTTGTCCAATGTGCTTACTCATAAAGGGAAGACAAATACACTTCTTATAGATTGGGTTAGCCGTAATGGCTATAGAGTTGAACATCTGGCTAAAAGTTATGCTAATTCAAGCTATCATACGATTGATCGCAGATTCAGCTCTTCAGATGAAGTGCTGATTTTAAATTATTGAGAATATGAGGTTTATTGGTAATAAAGAGAACCTTCTCGATATAATAGATCATAAGATTACCGCTGTTGGCGTCGGTGGCGATAAGTTCTTTGATTTCTTTGCCGGAACAACTAATGTGGGCCGATACTTCAAGGACAAAGGATATCAGGTCGAATCAAACGATCTGTTATACCTGTCATATTGTCTGCAGAAGGCTTATATAGAAAACAATGAAGAACCGAGTTTTTGTAGGCTACTGCCAACCTTGGATTTCGATTCGAAGCTACTGTTTGCGACTCCTTTTGAAAAGGTCGTTGAATATCTAAATTCAATTGACGATGTCTACGGGTTCATAGCGCAGAACTACACACCGCTGGGGACGAGAGAATTATCACAGCCGCGAATGTATTTCAGTGAAGAAAACGGCCTTAGGATAGATGCCGTGCGCACAAAGATCGAGGCATGGAAAAATGAAGGGCTGATATCTGAAAGTGAATACTTTATCTTGCTGGCGGCTTTGATAGAATCAGTTTCCTTCTACGCTAATGTGGCCGGTGTCTATGCCGCTTTTCACAAGAAGTGGGATCCTCGCGCCAGAAAACGCTTTTGTCTCCGCACAATCAAGTTGTATAATAACGGCAGGCGCAACATCGTACATAATCAGAACAGTTTAGACCTTGTCCCCACGATCGACACGGATATCCTATATCTTGACCCGCCGTATAATGAGCGGCAGTATCTTCCTAATTATCACTTGATTGAGACCATTGCGCGATATGATAATCCGACAATTAAGGGCGTTACCGGCATGCGGTCTTATGATAAAGAAAAATCGACTTTCTGTAATGCAAACTCCGCGCTACGGGACTTGGAATTTGTAGCTGCAAATGCGAAATATAAGCACCTGATACTGAGCTATAATTCAGAGGGAATTATGCCGACAGAAGCTATATATTCTACCCTTGCGAAATATGGTAATGTCGTTTTAGAAGAAATGAAATACCTTCGGTTTAAAAGTAATAACAAAGGCTTGTCAAGCACCAGAAGGCACGTTAATGAGCAACTCTTTATATTAAGCAGATGAAAATGGAACTTAGAAACTTGTGGATCCTGACAGAAGAGCGTCCTAAAAACAGTGTTTTGCAATCCATATTTTCCTTATTTGCCGAGGATCATGAGTGTGACTTTTCCAGTAATGAAATGCGGATCATTCCTATCCTCAATGAAAATAAGTGCTTCACTTTTACATATGAAGTTATCGGATTTACGTGCGATAAAGTAAACAGGATTTTCATCAAGACGGTTTCTGGCGCTTCAAGTTTTACGGACTTCCTGGTATTTTATCAGGAGGATATGCCGGAGGAAGGTTCGGAGCCATTATATGCTATCGAAGAGACCAAAACTGATGATAGTGAGAGCCGTAATACAGGAGTGTATCAGCGGTGCTCGAAGTTCGTGTTCCTTCGATATTTCTATCCCAATGCAAAGATGGTAATGCTTTATGCGTTGCAGATAGCCCAAAAGGAAGAGCCGACAGAAACATATATATTCGGTACTCGTCTTCTGCTGACATTCGGGGTTACTATTCTTGGAAAGAAGTTGAATCCTGACGTGTTTGTGCCCTTCTCATCAGTAGATGAGCTGATAGACTTCAAGAATAAGATGGCTCGGCCTAAGGCAAAAAACAATATCCCTATTTTGATCAATAAAAATGGCGATGATATTGAAATATCAGGAAGACTATATAAGAGCGGTTATCTCGCTCATGATCCAAATATAGGTGCTTTGAGTATTATTGCCGCATGCCTTAGAAAGTTGGGCTGGGAAGGAGGGATAACGATTGTTCAACATGGGTTATCTCAACATAATGTCGGTAAAGGCAATAAGTTCGTGCAGATAGCGAATAAACTTGGCATCGGTCTGGATGGGCTGTCTGTCCCTGAGTCTGTTCTTCCGCCACTGTATTGGCATTATGATAATCAAGGTGAAAAGTTGGGCACGATCTTTATTCATATTGTCGTTGAGAACTTTACCGAAAGTTATGCTATTTTCGAGAACCACGCTGGTTGTGAAAAAGGTTATTTCATAACTGCCAACGGAGAATGTGTAGCTTTGGCTAAATACTATGATGTAGAGCAATATAAAGCCGGAGATAAAGACAAGATTATTTTTATTCCCGATCTGGTATTGCTTGATACTGTGGAAACAGAAGTCATTACGATTGAGGGAAAACAATACCAGTTCCGTAAAAACGGTATTGATGAACTGGCCGGATATGATGCCTTCGATGAGCTGTATCTAAATAAATATTATCCTCAATATGATGTGATACGCACCGTGGTCCTTTATGGTGGCGATGCTGATCACATTGAAGAACGTGAGATCGGATTTCTTCTCAATGAAAAGGGCGAAATGATTTTGGGCGATAATGCGCCTAAGCTCTTCAGGAGAGCCATTTCCAATCTTCTGACATACTGGGAAGGTTAGCGCAACGCACCGATCTTGCCGTCGGGGGAGAGGGCGGCGGCAGTGACGACGAAATGTTGTGCGGAACCGTTGTTGAAGAATTTTATGCGGGCAATGCCATTTTCGTCGGGGATTACTTCTGGATTCCAGTAGAGGGTGCGTCGATAGTCCGGCTCAATCGGCGGCTCAGCCTGATAATCAGGGTGCTGGAATTCTTCAGAGTCAGTATATCCCTCCACGACGGTGCGACGCATGCCGGGACGGATCATGCTGGCGTTAGAGGTGGTAAGCTCAACGAATACTACGCACCCAAACATCATGTTGATTGCTGTGCGATAGGTTGATGACCGAAAATCGCGGTTGCCCATGTCGTGACCGCTCGTCGGTGAGATGTTGTTCAATTTGTTCTTTATTTCCTCGGGAAATATGGAGTCAAGTACGTCAAGTCCCTCTTCGAGAAACTTTATGGCATATTCATCAATGGCTTCCCGCTGGGTATTTACGTAGACAGTCTTTACCATATCTACGGGTAGATCTGCCGGGTTTGACGAGTCAATGTCATAGTATCCCGTAATTCTACGGTTGTCAGCCATATCTTTGTCAATGAAGAAGATGGGCATTTTGGTGCCGTAGATCAGTTTACGGCCGTCGACAAATGAGAATTTCGGATCGATGAAAGGCATGATGTCCCCCAGTTTGCGAATGAATTTCTTGCCTTTGTCTTGAAGTAGACTGCGGGCAGACGAGACATCATAGCTCGTAACGGAATTCTCGATGTAGTGTCTCAAGTCAGATGTATGGCCTCCGTAGGCAGTAACTTCCACTTCCCTCAGCTGCTTGACGCCGCTGAGTTCAAGAGATTTAATCAACTCATCGTCGGATTCGACGGAATCAGTCATAATGATCGGTATATCGGCCATGTCATATTGCATCTCAGCCACGTTATAGGCGCGGGGCGCGGGGCGCTCGCTCTGTTCCAGTAGAATTCGGTTGCGTGTCTGTTTGCCCTTATCTGTGGCCAGAAGTGTCATCATCCAGTCGCCGTGGAGATCGCCACGAAATGCAAACCGGCCGAGACTATCAGTGACAAATTCGTCAATGTAGGAACCTGTGGAGTCGTTGCCCACGCTACTCAGCATCATTGATACGGTGACACCTGACTTGCGCTTGTTGCGCAACTGTCCTTGCACGAATCCATGTACCTCAATGCCTTGTTCAGGCATGTGATTGATTTCCATAGGCTCCAGTCCGGCCAAGGTGTTCCAGGTATAGCGGGAGTGTCCGATGGAGGTCAGCAGGCTGTCAGGATTATCGAGATGCGTGCCAAGATCAGATACGAATCCGTTCATATCCGTGCCGAGAAGCAGTTCGGAACGTATATCAGATCCGTAGGCCACATATTCGGCAGCATCATTGACTGACAGAGAGAATGGTACCGGCTTGGATAGTTTGACCGTCAATTCAACCGGCTCGAAAGGCTTGTAGTGCTCCTTGTCAAAGGAATATTCCATCGCAATAAAGTCACGACGATTGTTGAAGAACAGGCGTTCGGCTATCGGTGTGCCTTTTACGTCGAATAATGTCAGCTGAACTACTCCTGACGGGATTCTCCGGCGTGCGACCTTAAATGTTGTTGACCGGGTTTCGTTGAAATCAAGAATGGCACGTCCGCACAGTTCTCCGCGGCACATGAGTGTGGCTCCGATCATTGCCTTGTCTGGCGAGGACACGGTTATGGCAACGCTGTCAGTAGCGTTGTCGACCGAAATGTCAAATCTATCCGTCTGTTGCTTTGATGGTTTGCTCTTGATTGGGGTGGGGCGGGAGAACTGATGCTTGGCTGATCCATATTTAAGCATGCGCCGGTCAGCCCAGTTTCCCTCCTTTTTAGGTGCGGCAAAGATGGGGATAACACGCGAGAAGAAGGTTTCCGGACCGAAGTTGAGCATATAGCTGGTGTAGGCGCGGATCTCGTAATATCCAGAATAAAACGGTGTTTCATCAGCGAGCAGTGAGCCGCTGCAGCGCCCATTGACAGCATTGAGCACACATCTGTCAATGATTTTCCCGTTAGGATTGAGCAGTTCCACGTAGACAGTGCGGCTCAAGCTTGATGGTCTCAGCCTGCCGGAGGTAACCAGATAGCAGGCAAAGAATATCCGGTCGCCGCGATAGTATGAGTTGTTGTCCAGATGCAGATATATTATCTCCTGCTGAATCTGGCCGGAGTTCATGGCCGTGGCGGCATGATACAGGGCTAAAGAATCGATGGCCGACGCCTGGCTCATGGCCGATATCGGCATAAGTAGTGCAAATATAAAGGTGATAATGTGGCGCATAGATATTCTTGCCCTGATAGTGAGTGATTATTTGTGATGAAGATAGGCGTGGACGCCACCGACGAGTATGGCGCCGCCGACTATATTGCCGAGGGTGGCGGGAATCAGGTTGTCGACAACGAACTGGCTGATCGTGATGTCTGCTCCCTCAAACATACCTGCGGGAATGAAGAACATATTGGCTATGCAGTGTTCGTAGCCGAGCACCACAAAGGCCATGACCGGAAACCAGCAGCCGATGACTTTGCCGATCATGGATCGGCTCGACATGGCCAGCCACACTGCGGCGCAGACACACCAGTTGGCTCCGACGGCCTTGAGGAAGACGGTGAGCCAGGGCATCGACACTTTGGCCTCTGCAGTGCGTATTATAGCCGAGTGCCATGGCTCCGGGGTGAGCAGGCCGGTAAGGTGTACCATGAAGTAGGTGAAGGCGAGTGCGCCGACGAAGTTGCCGATCCATACGGTGATCCAATTGGTCCAGACCCAGCCCCAGGCGTAGTGCCGGCGCATGGCTCCCGGTATAAGCAAGGCGTTGTTGCCGGTGAAAAGTTCTGCGCCAAGTACGACCACGAGGATCAGGCCAACGGGGAATGTGGCACCGCTGACGAGGCGCTGCAGAGCGGGATTGCCTGCGGAGGCCTCGGGGAGTCCGCAGCCGGCCATGACGGAGAGAATGCCGCCAAGAGCTATATAAGCGCCGGCGAGCATGGTCAGTATGGCCATGCGCGCCGGGCGAGTCTGTAAGGCCACCTTGGCCCTGCCGGCGGCTATTGCCACTTGCAGGGTCTCGGCGGGAGTAAGCACATCTTTTTCAGTCATTTCGCAGGCTGATGGGAGGGGCGGAGGAGGTCATTGACCGTCTTTACCGGGTTGAATGTCGAAGCAGGCACTTCAACGAATATTGTGCTCCAGTCGCTCATGGCACCGTTCCAGAGTCCTGGCAGTTCGAGGGCGAGCAGGTCGCGGCCCTGAGCTGACTTCTGGGAGATGAATCCGGTGGCAGCGTCGACGTAGGAAGGGAGGTCGTAGGGTTTGCCGTCGGGGTTCTGTATGTAGCAGACCAGGTCAACGGGGTTGAAGTGGGTGGCTTCTGCAAGCATTTGCTTATATTCGGGCTTAGAAGTGTCGATCTGGTGGCTTTCGAGAATCTGGGGAGATGATGATCCGTCAGGATTGTCGGCAAGGAACGGGCCACCACCGGGTTCGCCCTCGTTGACCACCATGCCGCAGACGCGCAAAGGACGGTCGAGTTTGGTGCGTATGAAGTTCTGGAGAGTTGTGTCAGTCATGACCTTCATGCGGGGATCGCGCACCTGGAGGGTATCGTGGAGGAAAGCTATCATTTCACGTATCTGGGCATCGGTGGCATTGCCTCCGTTGAGTATGCGGAGATATTCTACGATCTTGTCGTGAACCTGGATCATATATCCGGCGAGAACCTGCTTCCACTCCACTGTGGACTGGCGCAGATGGTCAGGCACGACGTTGTCAATGTTTTTGATGAAGACCACGGCAGATTCGATGTCGTTGAGATTCTGGATCAGCGCACCATGGCCGCCCGGACGGAATAAAAGAGAGCCATCACTCTGGCGGAATGGTGTGCCATCAGGGTTTGCGGCTATGGTGTCGGTGCTGCCTTTTTGCTCGGAGAGGCTCACATCGATTTTGATGCCGTATTTTTGCTCGGCAGCGGGGATCACTTCAGCGAGTTCCTTTGCAAACAGTTCGCGGTGAGCGGGGCTGACGGTGAAATGGAGCATAAGTGTGCCTCCGGGTGCCACTGCGGTGGCGGCACCTTCGCTGATCTGCTCCTCAACGGGTGTGTGGGCCTCTGTGCCGTAAGAGTGGAATTCGAGCAGTCCCTTGGGGAGTTGGCCATAGTTGAGGCCTGATCCGCCGATGATTGCTGCGATAACGTCTTTGTATCTGCCTTCGGAGCAGAGGGTATCGACGTTTTTGCCATAGGCTTTCATGCACACCTGATCAAGAGCAGGGTAGAAGGCGAAGTCGTGGATGCGGTCGATCACTTCGGCTACCGGCGATCCGGGCATCGGAGCACCGTCAGGACTGTCAACGTAGGCAAACAAAGCCTTGAACATACGCGAGGCTGCACCGCTTGCAGGCACGAACTTGCAGGCGCGTCCGCCGTCGGCCAGATATTGCTGCCAGCGGGCTTTGGCCGATGTCTGCTGATCGGCGCTAAGTTGTACGATGCCGTGACCGGGAGTGGCCGATCCGTGGAGCGTGAGATATGGGAATCCGGTTCTGAACCGGGAGAGCTGTTTTTCTGCCTGTTCGGGTGTTATCCCTTTGGCGGAGAGAGTCTGTAGGTCAGTCTGGTTAAACATGGCGTTATGAGGGATTAAATGTTGATTGTGCAAATATAACACAAAAAAATGTGATACAATAGGTTGGGAAGATAATTTTTGGGATTATTTTGCATTTTTTCAAAGCATGATGGAAAATTGGAACTAAATGCTTAAATTTGCGGAATGAAATCGAAAAAAAATGACAACGGACCGGTGCTTGCCGTGGCTTCGCTCGGCGGTCATTGGATGCAGCTCCTACGCCTTTGTGGCGAATTGGAGAAGCTGGGTCCCGTCAGCTATGTGACCACCAATCCAGGTGCGTCGGCTTTGCTCCCGAGTGGAGCGGTGCTTGACATAGTGCCCGATTTCAGCCGTAGTGACATATGGCGTCTGCCACAGGCCATGTGGCGTATGTGGCGCATAGTGCGTAGGCGCCGGCCGCGTGCGGTCGTCACTACCGGTGCGGCTCCCGGCCTGATAGCCATGGCCGTGGGGCGACTCTGCGGTTGCCGTACGCTGTGGATCGACAGCATAGCCAATGCTTCGACTTTGAGCGGTTCAGGCAAGGTTGCAAGACGGCTTGCTCACCGCGTCTTTACACAATGGCCCGAGCTGGCCGATGACCGTGTGGAGTATCACGGCAATACTTTCGGTTGGGAGGCCGATGAAAATAAAGCATGATTTTCGTAACCACAGGTACCCAGCTGCCATTTGACCGCCTCATGGCCATGGTTGATGAGATTGCGCCTCTGCTCGGTGGCGAGGAAGTGGTGGTGCAGGCTGCCCCCGGTAACTATACTCCGGTGAATTTCACCCCGCAACGCTTCATTTCGCCTGAAAAGTTTGAGGAACTTATGGACAGCGCGCGGGTGGTAGTGGCCCATGCCGGAATCGGATCCATCATCTCGGCGATGAAGCGCCGGAAACCATTTGTGGTGGTGGCCCGCATGGCCTCGCTCGGTGAGCACCGCAACGATCACCAGATGGCCACGGCGCGTTCGCTCGCCTCGCGTGCAGGGGTAGCCGTAGCCACCGATGCCCGGTCGTTGCTGCGGCTGGTGACGGAGCCTCGCTCGCCTGAAGCACTGTCGGCAGCTCCCTCCGCCTCGCTCGTTAGTGCGGCCGCCGCGGCTCTCGGTTTGGTCAAGTGAGAATGTTTTTGTAAATTAGCGGTCCAGAAAAGATAACCAATACTGACGATGACAAGCATCTCCGATAATATCTCCGACTCCCCGTCGGCTCTCCATCGCTACTGCGTGATCATGTGTGGCGGCGTGGGTTCGCGCTTCTGGCCTTCGAGCCGTGCCGCGCGACCAAAGCAGTTTATTGATTTTTTCGGTACCGGACGTTCGCTGCTGCAGATGACGTATGACCGTATGCTCGCGCTTGTGCCTGCCGATCATATATTTCTGGTAACTAACGCTGACTATGCTGAATCCATCTGCGAACAATTGCCGGAGGTGACTACAGACCGCCTGCTACTGGAGCCTGCGCGACGCAACACGGCTCCCTGCATAGCCTGGGCAACAAACCATATCCGCGCCATTGACCCTAAGGCGTCGATGGTGGTGACACCAGCCGACCATCTGATCACACGCGAGCCGGAGTTTCAGCGCAGTCTGGAGCGCGCTTTCGATTTTGTCGAGAGCCACGATTCGCTGCTCACGCTCGGCATTTCGCCTAACCGCCCGGAGACCGGCTATGGTTACATACAGATGGGCACTTCGATCGGGGGTGACTTCTATCAGGTCAAGACGTTTACCGAAAAGCCAGATCTGGAGCTTGCAAGAGTGTTTATTCAGACCGGAGAATTTCTCTGGAATTCAGGCATATTCCTCTGGACTGCCGATGCGGTGCTTAAGGCGCTTGCCACGCATGCTCCCGACATAGCCTCGCGTTTCGAAGCGGGTATGGGACTCTATGGCACCGAGGCCGAGGCTGCATTTATCGAGCGCGAATTTCCGGCTTGTCCCGGAGTGTCGATAGACTATGCGCTAATGGAGAAGGCCCGCAATGTGGTTGTGGAGAAGGTCAACTTCGGCTGGAGCGACCTGGGTACATGGGGTTCGCTGCGCGACAATTCGCCACGTAGTCCGGAAGGTAATGTGAGCCACGGTTGCCATCTGCTTACCTATGATACCACAGGCTCTATATTTCGTGTGGCCGACAGCGATAAACTCGTGGTGGTCGACGGACTGAAAGATTATGTGGTGGCTGATGACGGCGATGTGCTGCTGATCTGCCCGCTGGCTAATGAACAGCTTATAAAACAATATGTTAATGATGTCAAGCAGCGCCTTGGCGACAAATATCTCTAAATGAAAAATTTCTTTAAGAGACCCTCGGTGTGGGGGTCAATAGTATCGCTGCTGGTGATAGCGTTGGTCGCATTCGCCTATTTCTATCCTGATGCCTCTGCCGGCAGAGTACTCACGCAGCACGATATGCAGCAGGGTATGGCTAACGGTCAGGAAATCACTGCTTATGCCGAAGCTACTGGCCACACAGCCTACTGGACCAACTCGCTTTTCGGCGGTATGCCTACCTTCCAGATCTCGCCTGCCTATCCGTCTACCCGACTATTCAGCTGGATTACTGCCGTATATGGCTTAGGTCTGCCTAACCCGTCAAACCTGTTGGCCATGATGATGATAGGCATGTTTATCTTGCTTATGGTCATGCGTTGCCGATGGCCGCTGGCGCTACTCGGTGCTCTGGCTTGGGGCTTGTCGTCATATTTCGTCATAATTATCGGTGCGGGCCATATCTGGAAATTTGTGACTTTGGCCTACGTGCCGCCGACGCTGGCCGGCCTGGTGCTGATCTATCGCGGACGTCGGCTGCTCGGTGCCGGAGTGACGGCACTATTCATGATGATGCAGATAGCCTCCAACCATGTGCAGATGAGCTATTATTTTGCATGGGTGATGGCCGGATTCGTGATTGCCTGGGGTGTTGAGGCCTTGCGCTCAAAGGAACTGAAGAAGTGGGGTGTGAGCACTCTTGTGGCCGCTGCCGCCATGCTGCTTGCCGTGGGAGCCAATCTGCCCAACCTTTACAATACTTATGAATATTCCAAGCAGACCATACGCGGGCAGCATTCGGAACTGACCGCATCAACTGCCGCTGGTGCGACAGATGCCACTACGGGGCTTGATCGCTCATATATAACCCAGTATTCCTACGAACCGTCTGAGACATTCACGCTGCTGATTCCCAACATCAAGGGAGGAGCATCTGGCGCGTCGGTGGCTGATCTTGACGAAGGTAAGAAAATTATGCGTTCTGACCGGTCGGGACAGATGGCACTGCTCCAGGTATTTCCGCAGTATTTCGGCGGTGAGGAGGGCACGTCAGGCCCTGTCTATGTAGGAGCCATTATCGTTGCTCTATTCATATTTGGCGCTATAGTGGTGAAATGTCCGCTGAAGTGGGCGCTTGTCATAC
This sequence comes from uncultured Bacteroides sp., assembly GCA_964555345.1. Lineage (GTDB taxonomy): Bacteria > Bacteroidota > Bacteroidia > Bacteroidales > Muribaculaceae > UBA3263. The sequence continues at coordinate 3,558 of CAZKRV010000008.1, read as the reverse complement.
TGACACTGCTGTCGATCATGCTGTCGTGGGGACGCCACATGATGTGGTTTACCGACCTCTTTATAGACTGGATGCCGATGTATAACAAATTCCGCACCGTCGAGAGTATACTCGTGATTGCGGAATTCACCATGCCGCTGCTTGCGGTGCTTGGTCTGCGCGAACTCTTCAGGGCCTCCGACCGCCGCACCATGATGCGGCCCCTGCTGTGGAGCATGGGATCATGCATCGGTCTATGTCTGCTCGCCATGATCTGGCCCGGACTCTACGGGCAGGCCGTGATGGGTCCGCTTGATGAGAAGATGATCAACCTCTACGTCAATGCCGGAGCGCTTCCCGCCGGATTCTCAATGATGCAGTTCCCTGATGTGGCCGACGCAGTGGAGAGCCTTCGCTATTCAATGATCAAGGCCGATGCCCTGCGCTCGCTATTTGCCCTCGGCCTGGCTTGCGTAGCCATCTTTGGCTATATGATGCGTAAACTCAATTGGGCTGCGGCTGTATTCATTATCGGACTGGCCGTGGTGCAGGACCTTTATCGGGCTGACAAGCGTTATCTCTCCACTGAAGCATTTTCGGATCCGAAGCCGCAGAAAGGCTTCGCGCCGTCGGTGGCTGACCGCGCGATCCTTGCCGACACAGATCTGCACTATCGAGTGCTCGACGTGCCCGGATTTACCTCGGCTACACCGTCGTATTTCCATAAGACCATCGGCGGCTATCATGCAGCGAAACTGACACGCTATCAGGATCTGATCGAGCGTCGCATCATGCCCGGACTGCAGAATGGTGATATGCGTGCCGTCAATATGCTTAACGCTAAGTATATCATCACTGATCCTAATAAAGCGCCGATGATCAACGATCAGGCGCTTGGCAATGCGTGGTTCGTCAATGCTATCGCATATGTGAACAATGCTGACGAGGAGATGGATCTGCTCGATGTGATCGAGCCTGCTGATGAGGCGGTGGCCGACAGTAGCTTTGAATCTGTACTTGGCCAGATCGAAGCTCCCGCTGATTCTGCCGACACTATCGTGCTGACGGCATATGCTCCGGACCGTATGACCTATCGGAGCAGTAGCAAACGTGGCGGTGTGGCAGTATTCTCGGAAGTGTATTTCCCGTGGGGCTGGACTGCGACCATTGACGGAGAAGAGGCTCCTATCGGACGTGTGGACTATGTGCTCCGCGCCATGCGTCTGCCTGCCGGAGAGCATGAGGTGGTGATGACGTTTGATCCGCGTTCGCTCCATGTGACCGACTCGGTGGCCAAAGCGGCTGCCGGAGCCATCTATCTGTTGCTGCTGCTCGGATTAGCCGGCGGCCTGATCTTCCGACGAAAGAAACCGTGTTGATCCTTCCGCGCAGAATCACGTCAAAGATACGCTATTGGCGTACCGGACGCGGCTATGGGGTGCACTCGCCGTTTGCCTATCACTTTATCACGAGGGTGCTCCGGGAGCGATTGCCATATTATGACTTTGACAAGCTCGGCGAACTGCCGATAAGGGTGCGTCACGCGAGGTTGCTCTATCGGCTCACCGACTTCTTTCAGCCGGCCACGGCGTGGGTCGGCGGCGAGTATGCCGCCGAGGCGCGCGTGGTGATACAGATGGCACACCCGTCGGTCAGGTTCGCGGAAAGCAGCGCCGATGCCGATATGGCTGTGAGCGTGTTTCCTTTATGTCAGATCTGTGCCGGACGGGAAGTGACGGTCGCATTTGAGGCCGACCGTAGTACTGCCGATGACTTCGTTAAGTCGTTTGAGCGGGGCATGACTTTTTCTAACGGGCGCGTCATGGTGGCAGTTAATCGCCATGGGCTGCCGCGTCAGGACTTCCGCTTGCGCTTTTAGCTTTCGAATTTGTCGAAATAGTGCTGATATGGGTGGTCACAGCCAGGGCACTTGGGCATTGGCGGCTCGGTGCCGACGTATTCATATCCGCAGACCATACATTTCCATGTGGTGGGTTTCTCACGTTTCCATACGGTTCCTTCCTGTACCTGTTTCAGGTAATATAAGAAACGCTTGCGGTGTTCTTCCTCAATTGATGCGATGGCGGTGAAGTGGTCGGCGATCTCGTCAAAACCTTCTTTCTGGGCCACCTTGGCTGCTTCGAGATAGAATTCAGAACCTTCAGAGAGTTCCTCGCGTGCGGCAGTGGTCAGATTCTCTTCGGTGGTGCCTATCACTCCGGCATCGACCGTGCTGCTCACAGTCACCTCACCGCCCTGCAGGAACTTGAAATAGATCTTGGCATGATGCAGCTCGTTGGCGGCTGTTTCTGTGAATACTTTTGAGATAGGGAAATAATTTTCCTTTTCAGCCTGCTGTGCGTAGAAGGTATAACGTGTGTAGGCTGTTGATTCCATCAGGTATGACTGAACAAGTAGTTTCTCAGTCTGAGTGCCTTTGATGCTTTTTTCTGTTGTTGCCATAGAATGAAAGTAGTTAAAAGTGTTATTGTTGTTCGTGTATGTAAAACACATTAGAGCTGTAAAAAGTTGCGATTGATCAAGTCTGATAGTTAATAATTGCTAAAATATAAAGCTGAAAGTTAAAAGATGTTTATATAGAGCCGGGCTGAGGAGAGTTTATATACATATATTAAGAATAATTGCTACCTTTGCACAATAAGAGCAACGGAGGGGGCGAAAGTCCTCTCCGCATTTTTTAGATATAGATAATAAAGATGATCGATAAAGCTACAGTCATAAAGGCGGTGGAAGAAGCAATAGCTCCGACCGACCTCTTCATAGTGGACGTGACCGTGAGCGCTGCCAATGAAATAGTGGTGGAGCTGGATTCACCCGGAGTCATGGACGTTGATACCTGTGCTGACATAGCCCGCGCTGTGGAGGCTAAACTTGACCGTGACGTAGAAGACTATGAGCTGGAGGTAGGTTCCGCCGGACTTACGTCGCCTTTCAAGGTGATACAGCAGTATCAAAAGAATATCGGCAACGAGGTGGAGGTGCTGACCCGCTCGGGTCGGAAATTCACCGGGGTGCTCACCGAGGTTACGGCCGACGGCTTCACGGTCGAGGTGGCCCGTAAGGTGAAGCCCGAAGGCGCCAAGCGCCCGGTGCTGGTCAATGAGCCTGAGACAGTGAGCTTTGACGATGCAAAACAAGTGAAATACGTAATAAACTTCAAATAAAGAAATTATAACCCACATCATGGCTAAAAAAGCGGAAACCCCCAACATGGTAGAGCGCTTCGATGAGTTTAAGGAATACAAACACATCGACAAGACCACTATGATCAGTGTGCTGGAAGAGAGCTTCCGAAATGTGCTCGCCAAAATGTTTGGCACCGATGAAAACCTCGACGTGATCATGAACCCCGACAAGGGTGACGTGCAGATATTCCAGAATCTGGAAGTAGTGCCTGACGGCGAGGTCACCAATCCAAATCTCCAGATTTCGCTGAGTGATGCCCGCGCTGACGATGATCCTGAAGCGGAGATCGGCGAGGAACACACCAAGGAGATCATATTCGCCGATTTCGGCCGCCGCGCCATCCTGAATCTGCGCCAGACCCTGCAGAGCAAG
>CAZKRV010000007.1:13488-27500 GCA_964555345.1 uncultured Bacteroides sp. | reverse complement strand
TGATCAATGACGGTTATCGAGCCATCTTCGTGGCTTCCGGTGCCGGACTGCCCCGTTTTATGGGAATACCAGGCGAGAATTTCGTCAATGTGGTGTCAAGCAACGAATATCTGACCCGTGTGAACCTGATGCACGCCGGTACACCCGGCTATGCCACTCCGATCCATCGTGGCAAACGCGTGGCAGTGATCGGCGGCGGTAACACCGCCATGGACTCCTGCCGCACCGCGCGCCGCATGGGTGCGGACAAGGTGATGGTGATCTATCGCCGCAGTGAGGCCGAGATGCCTGCCCGAATTGAGGAGGTGAAGCATGCCAAGGAGGAGGGCATAGAGTTCATGACCCTTTGTAACCCGATCGAATACCTTGCTGATGAGCGCGGACATGTACGTGCCATGTGCCTGCAGAAGATGGAACTCGGTGAACCGGACGAGAGCGGACGCCGCTCCCCCGTGCCCATCGAGGGTGCCATAGAGGAAGTAGAGGTCGATATGGTGATAGTGAGTGTGGGCGTGAGTCCCAACCCGCTCATTCCTTCGTCGATTCCTGACCTTGAGGTGACCCGCCGCGGCACTGTGGCCGTGGCCGATTCCACCCTTCAGTCATCAATCCCGACAATATATGCCGGGGGTGACATTGTGCGCGGCGGTGCTACGGTTATTCTGGCCATGGGCGACGGTCGCCGTGCCGCTGCCGCCATGGCTGCTGAACTAACTGCCGGTGCCGGGCGTTGAAGTCTATACTACCAATAAACCTGACAACATGATAAAACTGACACATGGCGCTCTCAGCGCCGAAATTTCGACTCTTGGCGCGGAATTGCAGAGCTTGCGCCGCGATGGCATAGAGTTTCTGTGGCAGGGCAATCCGGCCTACTGGGCAGGTCGCTCTCCGCTGCTGTTTCCCAACACTGGACGCGTGTGGAACAATCAGTATCGCCACGATGGCAAGACCTATGAAATCGACATTCATGGCTTTGCCCGCAAGATGGAGTTTACCGTTGTGGAGCAGCAGGCCGACAAGGTTGTGCTCGGACTGCATTCCACTGATGAGACTCTGGCGCAGTATCCTTTCCCCTTCATGCTGTTTGTGACTTATCAGTTGGCAGGCAATGGCCTGTCCGTGACATGGTTCGTGCGCAATGAGGGCAAGGAGGAGATGCACTTCCAGATCGGCGCCCATCCGGCGTTTAATTTGCCTGCATTCGATCCTGATGACACGGTGAGAGGCTATTTTGCGTTCGGCACCAAAGAGCCGATGCATTACCTGATTCCTCTGGAAAAAGGTTGTGTGGATCCCTCGCAGCCTCATGATCTCAAGCTGGATGATGAGGGTATGCTGCCCATCACGTCAAAGACCTTTGATATTGACACCTATGTCATTGATTCGGCTGACATAACTTCATGCACGCTGCTCTCACCCGAGCGGGTGCCCTGGGTCACCGTGAAGTTTCACATGCCGATACTTGCACTCTGGGCTCCGACCGAACAGCATCCCGACTGTCCGTTTGTGTGCATCGAGCCGTGGTGCGGCGCGTGCGATACTGTCGGCTATGACGGCAATCTGGCAGATCGCCGGGTGATGAATCATCTTGCTCCGGGAGCGCACTTCCTCAATACGTACACGATAGAGTTGCACTGACGCGCAGAACTATTTCGGTTTGAGAAGCGTTGTTAAGTATATAAGACAAATAACAATAACACTTAACAACTAATTCTCATTATGTTTAAGAAAGTACTCCTGGCCGCCACCGCTATCGTGGCCGTTTCTACCGCAGCCTCCGCAAAAGATGTGTATACTCACGACGTGACAATGCTCCCTGTAGCAGCTCAGATCACCATTGCCGACAATTTCACTTCCGGTGTGAGCATGATCAAGATCGACAAGGACTTCGGCCACATTTCCGATTATGAAGTGACGATGAGTGACGGCACTGAGATTTCGTTTGACCGCAATGGCGTGTGGGATAATGTCGACGCCAAGAAGCAGGGCACCGTTCCGCCCGCACTCGTCCCGGAAATTATTTCGGACTACATTAAGGCCAATCAGTCCGGCCAGTCCGTGGTGAGCATTGACCGTGACAGAAGCGGCTATGAAGTTGAACTCTCCAATGGTGTGGAGATTAAGTTCAGCCGTCAGGGCAAGTTCATGCACTACGACGACTAACCGCCAGAGTCGACAGACATTAAACGATATCAGGCCGGTTTCCCGAGAAAGGAAGCCGGCCTGATCTGTGTTTATTTGGTCGGGCTATTCGGCATTTGCCTTGAGCCACTCGGTGCGGACGGCATCGGGGAGGGAGGTGACGGTGAAGTCAGAGAATTTGGCGGTGAAGCCGTTGCCGTCGGGGCAGGCGGCAAACATACCGATCCTGACAGGATGGTTGGCCTGAAGCCATGCGTTGCGCATCATGGTATACGTCTTGTCATCAAATGAGTAGAAGATCTCGACAGCGTCTTTGCGGCGCACTGCTTTGATCCATATGGCATCGACCGGGCGGTCAAGTGATATCACGCTCCAGTCGGAGGTGGTATGGGTCACTACGGTGCTGAGGTTGTATTTACCGTCTACGAATTCGATGCCGGTCTTGATATAGTTTTCATGGTCAATGCGTATCATCATGCCGGCCTGATCGAAGCGCACTTTGTATTCGCCTGTGATCTTGACCTTAGCTTCGAATTCGCCACCATATTCGGCATAGTAGAATGGTGCATCGTCAACAGTGAATCCGTAGTGAGAAATGCGCCAGTAGTCGCTCTTTGGAGTGACAGACATCGACAGCTGATTGCCGTTGATCTCCCATTTGGCCGGTTCGTTAAACCAGTTCATTTTTTCCAAGGTCTGTGCGTCAGCCATCTGTGACGACGCAATCAGCGCGATAATTGATGCGATTGTCTTGTTATTCATGATCTGCTGAAGTTTTTTCGGTCATGTTCGTGTTGATTTGCGCTGCAAAGGTAGGTATATATTGCGCTGTATGCAATAATTTGTGTAACTTTGCACGTGTTTACCGCATCACATAAGTGCTGGACATAATTAGAAACGACCAATTTTATAACCACATGAAGAAATCTTTACTATCGATTTTGGGCGTGTTGACAATCCTACCGACTTTCGCCCGCGACTTTGAGTACACCTATGAAGGTCAAACCATCACCTATACGGTCATTGACGAGGGAGCTAAAACTGTAAGAACAAAAGAAGGTAAAGGTGATTTTAATGGATACGCCGGTAACAAAGTTTCAGGCGATCTGATATTGCCTTTAAATCCTAAGAATAAAGATGTAGAATACACACTGGTTGAAATCGGCGAGTATGCTTTCGCTTGGTGCCGCGGTATTACTTCTGTGACTATCCCTAATTCCGTCACCGAAATCAGCGGGTATGCTTTCAATTGTTGCAGTGGTATGACATCGGTAACAATATCCAATTCAGTCACCAAAATCGCAGAGGATGCTTTCTTCGGCTGTAGCGAACTCCCCTCTGTAACAATTCCAAATTCCGTCACCGAAATCGGCGAGTATGCTTTCGGTTGGTGCAGCGGTTTGACCTCGTTGACTATCTCTAATTCCGTCACCGAAATCGGCAAGAATGCTTTTACTAATTGCACGGGTCTGACCTCGTTGATAATCCCCAATTCCGTTACCGAAACCGGCGAGTATGCTTTCTCTGGTTGCAGCGGTCTAACCTCGGTAACAATCCCCAATTCTGTAAAAAAAATCAGTGGAAATACTTTCAGCGGTTGCAGCGGTTTGACTTCGTTGACAATCCCCGCTTCCGTTACCGAAATCGGAGAGGGTGCTTTCAGCGTTTGCAGCGGTCTAACTACGTTGACAATTTCCAATTCAGTTGCCAAAATCGGCGAGTCAGCTTTCTATGGTTGCAGTGGTCTAACTACGTTGACAATCCCGAATTCCGTCACCGAAATCGGCGGGAGTGCATTCTATAGCTGCAGTGGTTTGACTTCGATTACTCTTTCCAATTCAATTACCAAAATTGGCGAGTATGTTTTCGCCGATTGCAGCAATTTGACCTCGTTGACGATCCCCAATTCCGTCACAGAAATCGACAGGTCTGCTTTCTTTGGCTGTAGTGGTTTGACTTCAGTGACAATACCTTCCTCCGTCACCAAAATCGGTACGAATGTTTTCGGTAATTGTACATCGCTTTTGGAGATAAATGTGAATGAAAATAACAAATCTTATTGTTCTACAGAAGGCGTAGTGTATAGTAAAAACAAAAAGGTAATAGTGCTATACCCTGTCGGTAGAACCGGTAATGTTGACATTCCTACTTTCGTCACCGAAATCGGTGAGTATGCCTTCGGTTGGTGCAGTCGTCTAACCTCTGTAACTATCCCCACATCTGTTACCAAAATAGGTAGCGGTGCTTTCGCTGTATGCAGCGGCTTGACAACATTTACGATCCCCACTTCAGTCACCGAAATCAGCGAGTTTGCTTTCGATGGTTGCAGTGGTCTGACTTCAGTGACTATCCCCAATTCCGTCACTGAAATATGCCGCGGTGCTTTCTCTGGCTGTAGCGGTCTAACTTCATTTACTATCCCCAAATCTGTCACCAAAATCGGCGAGTATGCTTTCTCTGGATGCAGTGGTTTGACTTCAGTGACTATCCCGACTTCGGTCACTAAAATCGGTGAGGGTGCTTTCGGTTGGTGTCGCGGTCTAACTTCGGTGGATATCCCCACTTCGGTCACTGAAATAGGTCGCAATGCATTCGATAATTGTAGTGGTCTGACTTCTGTGACTATCCCCAAGTCCGTCACTGAAATTGCAGTGGCTACTTTCTACGGTTGCAGTGGTTTGACCTCAGTGGCTATCCCCACTTCAGTTACCGGAATCGGCGAATCTGCTTTCGAGGGATGTAGTGGTTTGACCTCAGTGACAATCCCTAACTCCGTAACCAAAATCAGTGAAAGTGCTTTCGGAGGCTGCAGCGGTTTGAAGTCAGTGACTATCCCCAATTCTGTCACTGAAATCGGTAGTAGCGCTTTCAATAGCTGCAGCGGTTTGACTTCGGTAACAATTCCTAACTCTGTCACCAAAATCAGTGGAAGTGTTTTCGGAGGCTGTAGAGGTTTGAAGTCAGTGACTATCCCTAATTCTGTCACTGAAATCGGAGAGTATGCTTTCTCAAGTTGTGAAGGTTTAACCTCGTTGACTCTCCCAAACTCTGTAACAAAAATTGGAGGGTGTGCATTCTGGGGCTGCAGTAGCGTGACCTCTTTGACTATTCCCAACTCCGTCACCGAAATCGGAGGGTGTGCATTCCAGAATTGCGCCGATCTGCTCTCTGTGACTATCCCGGCTTCAGTCACTGAAATCGGAGAAGGAGCGTTCGCTTGGTGCAATAGCTTGAAAAGGGTATATTATGGCGCAGAGAATCCAATCTCAGGGGACGCATCTATATTTGAGAATTACACTTACGAGTATGGAACTCTATATGTTAGAGCGGAAGTGATGGATAAGTGCAGGCAGATCACTCCGTGGAGCAACTTCTCACGTATGCAGGCCTATGATTTTTCAGGAATTGATGAAGTTAGCATCGACCTCAACGATGGTGCACCCTGTGAAATCTATAACTTGAACGGTGTGAAAGCAGGCAGCAATATGAATGAGTTGGCTCCCGGTCCTTACATTATCCGTCAGGGCAAGACTGTAAAGAAAGTGATGATAAAATAATGCGTGATACAGTCAGCTATCCGGATAGCTTAAATCATTAATCTAATAGGCCGTGTCAATTCTGGCATGGCCTATTATTATGCTGTTTGCAATAATTTGCGGCTGACTTTATGAAAAAAAATTCGTAACTTTGCCGTGCGGTTCACAAAGAGCCGCACGGCAAATGATTCATAGCTTATCAATTGAAATCAACTCTGCTCCGGTGGTGATGAACTGGGGCTTTCTTGAAAACTGGAAAAGCACGGCTCCGGTCAGTGTGCACCCGTAAGAAACGGGTAATGAGCAGCTACATGTTTATGACTATGTGGCTGACAAACTGCACAATTAACTGATACACATTTTAAACTATTTCCCTTATGAACAATCATGGATTGCTCACGGGGTTGCTTGTGGCGACCCTGTTGAGCGGGGGAGTGCGTGCCATGGGTAAGACCCGACAGGTGATGACAGTGGAAGAACTGTTTGAAGTGGCCGAAGCCAACAGCGCGCAGCTCCGCCCGGCATTTACTGCGGAAGAGAAAGCCCGCAATGAAGTGAGAGTGGCCCGCAGCGAGAGACTTCCCGATATCAATGCCTCATTGTCACTGAGCTATTTAGGCGATGGATTCACCACAGACCGCGGTCTGGCCGATTACCAGAAGGCTCCGATACCACATTTCGGCAACGGTCTGTCGGTCAGCATTACTCAGCCGGTATATACCGGTGGTGCCATCAGTGCCGGTATCGGGCTGGCAGAGCTTAAATCAGCAGCCGCACGCTATGCTACCGAGCTTCAGCGTGACAATGTCAGGTTTCAGCTCACAGGATTCTATCTCGATATATATAAATACGGCAATCTGCGTCAGGTCGTGGAAAACAATATAGACCAGGCGCGCAAGGTGCTTGACGAGATGACGGCCCGCTATCAGCAAGGAGTGGCCCTGCAAAACGACATCACACGCTATGAGCTGCTGCTTTCGGACCTTGAGCTGCAGCTTGTGAGAATCAACAACACGCTCGACATACTCAATAATAACCTTGTGGTCATTGCCGGGCTTCCGTGTGACACGGAGATTGCCCCCGATCCTGCAATATTGCAGCGTTCGCTTCCCGCGGCCGGAGAAAACTGGTGGCAGCAGGAGGCTACGGACAATGCTCCGGCGCTGAAACTGGCGCGTTCGGGCGTAGAGATCAGCCGCAAGTCCGAGTCGATAGTCAAGAGCGAACGGTTGCCGAAAATCGGATTGCAGGCCGGGTGGACCATTGACGGTCCCATACTTGTGGAGGTGCCTCCGATCAACCGCAATCTGAGCTATTGGTATGTCGGGGTAGGGGTAAGCTATAATCTGTCGTCGCTCTACAAGAGCAATAAGTCGCTTGCCGCAAGCCGTGTGGCCACGCGTCAGGCCTCCGATGAACTCGAGGCTGCATCGCAGCAGGTGAGTCTGGGCGTCAGGGCAGACTATGTGCGTTATCTCGAAGCCTATGAGGAGTTGAAGACAAGGCAGAAAAGTCTGGAACTGGCCGAGCGTAACTATAACACCATCTCCACCCGCTATGCTGCCGATATGGCGCTGATCACGGATATGCTCGATGCCGCCAACTCCAAGCTGGATGCCGAGCAGCAGCTGGTCAATGCCCGTATCAACATCATATATTATTATTACAAACTACTTTTTACAACCGGAAAGATATGAACCACCGCAATAAAAAAACTCTCTCTTATATAATTACAATCGCAGTAATAGCCGCTTCAGCAATATGGGTGTGGAGCAAATTCGCCCATCCCGGTGACGTGGAGTTCACAGACAATGCGCAGGTGTGTCGCCAGATAGTGCCTGTGAACAGTCGTGTGCAGGGTTATATAAAGGAGATCCGCTTTAACGAATATGAAGCGGTGAAGAAGGGCGACACCTTATTAATAATAGATGATGCCGACATGCGTCTGCGTGTGGCTCAGGCCGCAGCCGACTATCACAATGCCCTGGCCGGCCGGGAGGTGGCGGACCATAGCGTCAATGTGGCATCGGCCAATGTGGCTGTGACCGACGCGTCCATCGCCGAGGCCAAAGTGGTGATGGAGATGGCCGGTGCCGACTTTGAGCGCTATGGCAAGCTGCTTGAGAAAGATGCCGTGACGCGCCAGCAGTTTGATGCCGTCAGGACTGACTATGAAGCGAAAAAGGCACGCTATGAGATGCTGGCCAGGCAGCGGTCGGCCACGTCATCGGTAGTGGCGGAAACGCGTCAGCGCATAGAGCAGAATGAGGCGGGAATCGAGCTGACGCACGCATTGCTTGAAACCGCGGAACTCAATCTGTCATATTGCGTGATCGTGGCTCCCTGCGACGGCTACACATCGCGCAAGGAGATACAGGTGGGCGAGCTGGTGCAGCTGGGCCAGACCTTGCTCGATGTGGTGGACTCCGCCGATGTGTGGGTTACCGCCAATTACAAGGAAACCCAGCTGAAACATATTGCCGAAGGTAATGAGGTAGAGATACGCGTCGATGCGATACCCGGCGTGGTGTTCAGCGGACGTGTGCAGTCGATATCACGTGCCACAGGAGCGTCACTGTCAATACTGCCGCAGGACAATTCGGCCGGCAATTTCGTGAAAGTGCGCCAGCGTGTGCCTGTGAGGATAGAGTTCACCGCCGATAATGATGCCGCCGATATGCAGCTGCTTCGTGCAGGCATGAATGTGGAATGTGAGGTGAAATACTGACATGGCTGACTGGCACGATAATCAGGGACCGTTTGATATTCCCGACGTCCCGAACTATATACCGCGGCGGCTTAAACCCTGGCTCTTCATCTTTTTTGTGGTGATAATCCAGTTTTCTGGCGGGGTGTATCTTGCCGCCGCATCGGACATGGTGGGCACCACGGGGCTGATGCAGGAGGATATACTCATGGCCGGCTATGCCTCGCTCATCGGTCTGGCGGTGAATTTCGCCGTGATGTTCCGCATAAAGTTCCGGTTCTCGAACCGCACGCAGCTTCTTGCGGCAGGAACGGTGTTGATCGTGGCCAATCTGATCTGTGCCCACACGGACTCCGTGCCTCTGCTCGTGACCACCTGCTTTGTGGCGGGGTGGTTCAGGATGCAGGCCACATTTGCCTGCAATTCCACGATCCAGCTGTGGCTGACTCCAGTGCGTGATATGTCGGTATTTTTCTGCTACGTCTACATACTGGTGGACGGAGTAATACAGCTTTGTGGCATTGCCACTGTCTACACCGCATTTTTCTCCCAGTGGGAGTATATGCAATGGACAATGATAGGGTTACTGGCCCTGATGATGCTGATAGTGCTGATCCTCGTGAAGCCGGTGCGCGGCCCGATGTTCATACCGCTGCTCGGCATTGACTGGATCGGCGGCCTGCTCTGGGCCGGATTCATGATGTGCTTTACGTTTGTGTGCGTATACGGTAACTACTTCGACTGGTGGGAGGCCCGGGAAATACGTCTTGCCACACTGCTTGGCGCAATTTGTGCCGTGGTGAACCTGTGGCGCGCCACTTTCCTGCATCACCCTTACGTCTCGTTTCAGGCGATGAAGAACCGTAACGTGATACGCGCCACGTGCGTTTATCTGGTGTTTTTTACCCTGATGGCCACGGAGCATGTGTTTGAGCACTCATATGCCGCAGCGATACTCGGATTTGATGAAACAAACCTGATAGACCTTAACTGGTATGTGCTGGCCGGGATAGCGGCCGGCTGCGGGTTCACCTACGTCACGTTCGCGTTACGCAAATGGCGCTACAAGACCATGACGGTGATCGCTTTCGCTCTCGCCATAGTCTATCTGGCCTATTTCTACTTCATGATCGACTATGGAGTGGAGAAGGAGATGCTGTTTATCCCTCTCTTTTCCCGAGGTGCGGCCTCGGTGATCATATCTATAGTGTTCCTTACCTCAATAGTGCAGAGCGGTCTGCCGTTTCAGGTGTTTCCGCAGGCCCTTACCATCAATGGCTTCACCGGTGCGGTGATGGGCGCCACGCTCGGTCCGGCGTTGATAGGCGAACTGTTGCGCCACGTAATGGCGAGAAATGCGGCACTGCTGAGTGCTGCGGTGACGGATACAGCCGCTGCCGTGCACGTGCCGCTACCGCAACTTTACGGCATGGTGCAGGTTCAGGCGCTTGTGGTGTCGATGAAGGAGATATATGGAATATTACTTATGGTGGGCATAGGCGCGCTGATCGTAGTGTCGGTAAGTTACGGGTCAGTACGCCCGTGGGCCATATTCCCTAAATGGAAAACGATCCGCCGGCGCATGCGTCAGATGATCCACGCCGAAGAAACGGTCTGTGAGTAATTTGGTCAGATGGAATAAAAAGTGTAATTTTGTGGCATGAAAGAGATTTCCGAACAAGAGATGACTGATCTGGTGGCCCGTCTGCGCGACGAGTCAACGGCCCGTCAGGCCTTCACTGAAGTGATAGGCCGCTATTCGGAGTCCCTTTACTGGCAGATCCGACGCATGGTGCAAAACCATGATGATGCCAACGACCTGTTGCAAAACGTGTTTCTTAAAGCCTGGAGTAACCTTGACAACTTCCGTGGAGATGCCAAGCTGACCACATGGCTCTATAAGATCGCCATAAATGAGTCGCTGACGTTTCTGGAAAAGGAGCGCAGACGGAATAATGTGTCGATTGACGATGAGACTTCGGTGCTGGTCAATGCGATCGAGGCCGATGAGTGGGTCGACGGCGACGAACTCAAACGTAACCTCCGCAAGGCCATCGCCTCGCTGCCCGAAAAGCAGCGGCTTGTGTTCAACATGAAGTATTTCGACGATATGAAATATGAGCAGATGTCGGAGATACTCGGCACTTCGGTCGGAGCGCTTAAGGCCTCATATCACCATGCCGTCACTAAGATCGCAAAATTCTTTTCCGACCTTGATTAAACCTTTGCCCGGCAGATAAGTCACATGAGTATGAAAGACAAAAAAGAGATGATCAATCCGCTTGAACTGGCAGGCCGCTCTGACGGCATGACGGTGCCCGAAGGCTATTTTGCCGACTTTGCGGCGCGCATGGAGGAGATTCTGCCCGAACGGAATGCGCCGGCTATACTTGAGATGCCGCGCAGCCGTTGGCAGAAGATGCGTCCATACGTATATCTTGCCGCAATGTTTGCCGGTATATGGTGTATGCTCCAGATGTTTGCCCTCATGGGCGGCGCCGGAGGAGCCATCACCCCCGATTCCAATCCTGTGCTTGCCGAGGCTATCAGTGACGACACATTCATGGACGAATATTACGGTTGGTCGTATTTCGACGAAGCCGAGATGATGGACGATCTGTATGCGTCGGGACTTGATGTCAGCAACATCAGATAATTAACAATTACTAATTAGTAAGTATTGTGATGATAAAAGTAATAGCTTCAATCGTTTTAGCTGTGGCCGCTCTGCCTTCAGTGGCGGTGGCGATGCCTGTGCATGACAATTCCCGCCCGGCCCATGAGGGTCAGCAGGGCGCGAAGCATGACCGCAACCGTCAGGAATTCAAGCGGTGGATGGTTGAAATGAAAGAATACAAGCATGACTTTCTGGCTCGTGAACTGGCCTTGACAGCGGAGCAGAAAGAGCAGTTCTTTTCTCTCTATGATAATATGGAGAGTGAGAAGTGGAAGCTGAGCCACGACGTGCGCAAGATGGAGCGTGAAGTTTCGCAAAAGGGCGATGCCGCCACTGATCTTGAACTTGAGAAGGCTGCCGATGCCTGCGTTGAACTGCAGGGGCGGCAGAATGAAATCGAGCGCCGCTATCATGCACAGTTCAAGAAAATACTTACGAAACGACAGTTGTTTAAACTCGTTGATGCTGAGCGTAAATTCCAGAAACAATTGATGGAGCAGAGAGGCAAAAACAGGAAATGAGACACAGATCATGACAAAGAAGATAGGAACTATTCTATTGTCGACACTTATATCGGGTTTTGCTGCTCAGGCCGCAAAACCCGATTTCGCTTATCCGAAAGAGGTGTCGAAGAGTGCCGGAACCGAACTGAAGGCGGCAATGAAGCGGGCCGACGGTCCTGCCACAGTCAGGGCCTTGATGAATGTGACCCTTGCCGACGGATTGATGAACCCTGATGACTCCGAGGCCCTTGAAAAACGGGTTGCCGGAGTGGCGGCGAAAATATCCGATCCAGTGACCGAGGCCATGACCATGCTGCTTCGTGCCGATGTGACCGGCAAGCCGGAGTGGGCGGATTCTGCCCTGACGGCTTATACCGGAGTGTTGCGCCATGCTTCGGTTACGCCGTGGCGTGAGGTCCTTGAGATAGATTCGGTGTATTGCCCGACGCTCTATGACTTCGCTGTGGCCCGCCGACTCTCTTACGGTGTGTCGGACTCGCTACTCAGTGAGGTCCGTCAATTCCATGCCGATGATCCCGCGCCGCTCTGTTACTGGACCCTTAACTATAACGGCAAAAGCTCCGAAGCTCTGGCGCTATATGACCGATTCCGGACGGAGTGGGTGTCATATTACCCGCTTGTGTGGCTATCGGACTGGTATGGCACTGATGGCCAGAAGGCAGAGCTTTATGATATGGCATCGGATTGGATCACGACGCACAGCAGTGCGCCGCACTATGCCATAGATCAGGTGAAGAACATGATCGGGCTGCTGACCAGACCGTCGGTTGAGTTGCGTTCGCGCAATCTCGTTAAGCTCGGTGATACGTTGAAGGTCGAGGTTACGGCCGCAAATGTCAATGACGTGGTGGTGGGCCTGTATAGGACCAAACCTGATGGTGCCGAAGTGGCCCGGGTGAAACTGAATCTGCCTGGCAAAGGCTATTTCCGTAATGACACTGTGGTCTCTTTCGTGCCACAGAGTTTCGGTGAATATCAGCTGCGGGTGCTGACTCCCTCCGATGGCTCCAAGCCGCGTCGCGATTATGGCGTGGTGGCGGTCAGCGACCTGATGGTGCAGATCGACAGATTCGGCCAGAATAGCGAATATTTCGCACTTGATCCCGTGACCGGTATGGAGCAGAGCGGTGTCAATTTTAAGGTTGAGGACCGCCGGCTTTACGCCAGCCGTGGCGATGACCGCTTCTCGCCGGGAGTGTGGTATAATGACCATCAGACATCGTCGGCAAGCAAGTGGGAGAACGGCATCAACATACTTACCGACCGCTCGATATATCACCCCGGTGACACGGTGCAGTTCGTGCTTACGGCATATCGCTACAAGGGCTATGACCGCCGTGAGATATGCTCCGGTGAGGCTGTGACCGTGGATCTGCTTGATGTGAACAGAAAGAAAGTCGCGTCGGTGACCGGTGTGACCGATGGCCTTGGCCGCGTGGCCGCCAGTCTGCCGATACCTTCCGACGGGCTGACCGGATATTACATGATCGAGTCCGACAGGCAGCACTACGGCTCGGCACAGGTGATGGTGAGCGATTATACCGCTCCGAAATTTGAAGTGAGCCTCACGTCGCAGCGGCTTGACTCCGTGACGGTGGAACTGAGTGGTTCAGCAGTGGATTATTCCGGTTTCCCGGTGCAGGAGGCCGACGTTAAGATCACGGTGGACCGTCTGGAGCCATGGGTATGGTACCGTAACTATCTTAATGGCGTAGACCGTGAAGTGGCCGATACATTGATCCGGACTGACAGCGCCGGACACTTCCGTGTGAAGATCGCGTTGCAGCAGGCATCGAATCTCATGGCTACCGCGGCCGTGACTTCTGCACTCGGCGAGACTCATGAAGACAAATGTTTCATTCCGCTGAAGCGCTACTTCATTCAGTCAAAGATTCCGGCAGATATGCAGGTGCCCGGATCGCCGGGTTGGAAGCCGGCAGTGGCGGTGGTCGACGCTGACGGCCAGACGTGTGATGTGCCGCTGGTGTTCACTCTCATATCAGGCAACGATACCATTACCTCCGTGACTGACTGGAACAGGATTTCTTCCGGCAGATATTCACTCTTGATCTCGACCGAAGAACCGGGACTGGCTTTCGATGTGAGGGTAGATCCGCTTATCATCTACCGACTCACCGACAGGATGCCTCCGGTTGAAAGCCCGCTGTGGTTGCCGATGACTTCGGTGTCGGCCGGCGAATCCATACTCCTTGGCACTTCGTTTGACAATGAGAGAGTGAGATACGTGCTCTGGACTCCGGACTCGATCATAGAAAAGAAATGGATAACTCTGCCGAAGGGTAACCGTATGCAGAAAGTCACCCTGCCCGATGGGGTGAATAGCGCTACCCTTACGCTGTGGACAGTACGTAACTATGAGCTTATAGAGAAATCCGTTGCAGTCACCAGGCATGATGCGGTGA
>CAZKRV010000007.1:0-13388 GCA_964555345.1 uncultured Bacteroides sp. | reverse complement strand
CGTAACTATGAGCTTATAGAGAAATCCGTTGCAGTCACCAGGCATGATGCGGTGACTCAGCTCAATGTCGAAATCAGCTCAATGCGTGACAAGGTGCAGGCCGGTGACCGTGAACTGTGGACCATTCGGATCACGGACAATCTCGGTAATCCGGTGGAATCGTCGGCGGTAGTGCTTGACGTATATTCCAAGGCTCTCGATGCTCTCATGCCGCACAGCCTCCGTTTCTATCCCCGGCGTGGCAGCAGCTATTGGTTCAATACCTATCCCGGTTCGGCAGGTCATGTATTTGTCAGCTCCTCGCCCGGAGAGGTGTCATATCCGAGGCTCCCGTCTTCGCCCAACATATTTCAGACCTATGGGGAGCGGTGGCCCAGAGAGCATGCTGTCAAGTATTACGTCAGGGGACGTGGCGCTGTCAACTCCGGCATGATGATGAAGGCGGAGATGACGATGTATGATTCGGCGGCTATGGACGAGGCTGAGGTCGAAGTTGAAGAGGCAGCCATGACTTCAGGTGCCGCTGATATGGGTTCAGGATCGGCCGACGGGGCGGCAGAAAAGGCTGACTACCGTCTGCCGGAGGTGCCGCTCGCTTTGTGGCAGCCTGTGCTGACCACCGGAGCCGATGGAGTGGTGCAGGTGCAGTTTGTGGCTCCTGATGCCAACACGACCTGGGCGGTGCGCACGCTCGCCTATGACCGCAGCCTGCTCACCGGCAATTCCGATGCCGAGATCGTGGCCTCGAAGCCGGTGATGGTGCAGACCTCGCTGCCGCGCTTCCTCCGTCAGGGAGACCGGATTCAGTTGAGAAGTTCAGCCGTGAACAATACAGACTCGGAAAGTGAGATCCGGGCAAGTATAGAGATATATGATCCGATGACCGGCAAAGTACTGCATAAGGCCGAATATGAGCCGCAGCTGATGGCTCCGATGTCATCGCGCCGGCTTGACATGGATCTGACGGTGGGTGACAATGCCACGCTTGTGGGCGTGAGGGTGCGTGCGGCTTCGGGTAATTTTTCCGATGGTGAACAGACGGTAATACCCGTGCTGCCATCGGCTGTTACTGTCACCGAGAGCACCCCGATACTCATGGCTCCCGATTCGGCTTCGCTCGTGATCGATGCTCGGAAGGGCAGTGTGGTGACCGTCACCTCCAATGCCGTGTGGGAATGTGTGACTGCACTTCCGGGGCTGATCGGCAGCGAAGGATCTTCGTCTGTGTTCGGTTCCGTGGCAAGGCTTTTTGCCGCATCTGTAGCCGATGGCCTCGTGCGCTCTTATCCTGAAATAGGGCGTGCGCTGCGCAGTTGGGCACAGTCTGATTCGGTGCTTGTGTCGCGTCTGGCCAAAGATGAGGATTTGCGCATTGCACTGCTGTCGGCGACTCCGTGGGTCGGAGTGTCGGAGACCGAATCGGAACGCATGGCCCGGCTCACACTGCTGCTCGACAAGAAGCAGACCCGCAAGGTGATCGACGGGTCAGTGGCAGAGATTGCCAAATTCGTGAAGTCCGGCGGTTTCTGCTGGATCGAGTCTGAGAAGCCATCGCTCTGGGCCACCATTAATGTGTTGACATGGCTCGGCCGCCTGAAGCATATGGGCTATCTGCCGTCGCACCCGCGTATGGCCGGCATGATTGCCGAGGCGGTGAAATATGCCGACACCGAAGTGGCGCGGCGCTATGCCTCCTCCAATGAAAAGATCAACACTGAATATGTGGCAATGCGCGATCTCTTTCCCGACATCGCCGTACCCTCTACCGCCAGAAAGGTGATTGCCTCCACGATTCAGCATTATGTGGCTGATTGGCGTAAGCTTTCGCTCCGCGGCAAGGCTGAGGCTGCGTTGATACTCAACCGCAACGGCTATCACACCACTGCTATGCGCATCACCGAGTCGCTTCGTCAGTATGGCGCATGGAAGCAGACCGGCATCACTTCGTCGGTGCTCCGCGCCTTTGCTGTCGTGGAGCCAGGTTGTGATGAGGTTGACGAGATCCGTATGTGGCTGTTGAGCAGGAAGCGGACCATGGACTGGGGCACCGGCATGCAGGCGTCGGAGGTACTTTGGTCGCTGCTCACCACCGGTTCTGACTGGCTTGTGCCCGCTGCCAACCAGATTTCGATCAAGGTCAACGGAGAGCCGGTTGATGCCGACATGGAAGCCTTCACCGGAGCATTCAGACTTGATCTGCCGGAAGGTGGACGTGTGGAAGTGAACAAAGGGAGATTCCCGGCGTGGGGTGGGGTATGGACCCGCTATGATGCCGAGGCTGACAGCGTGTCGGAACTCGGTGTCGAAGGGCTTACCCTCAGCCGCTCCGTCGATGGCGATATGTCGGTGGGCTCGCGTGTCACCGTCACCCTGACTGTCAAGACCGATCGTCCGCTCGACTATGTGGTGGTGGAGTCTCCCCGCTGCGCCGGATTGCAGCCGATAAGTCAGCTGCCTTACAACGGCATGTTTGCATATGTGGAGCCGACATCAACAGCCACAACGTTCTATCTGCGTCGCCTCCCCAAAGGGCGCACTGAACTGGTCGAAGAGTTCTATGTGACGGCGGAGGGCGAATTCTTGCTGGCTCCCGCTCAGGTGCAGAGCCAGTATGCCCCGGAATATACCGCCACCTCTTCCGGCTCATCTATTTCGATTGAATAATGAGAAACATCTGTCTGTTAATACTATCGGTATACATCATGGCGGTTGCGTCAGGCTGCAACCATGACGTATTTGTCGACGGGCCTGTGTTGCCGGCCAATATGTCTGCCACAATCGAAGGTGACGGAGGAGAGGTGGAATTCGCCATTCCGTCAAAAGGTCTGGTGAGTTTCGGCTTCAGCTTCACGGATGATAATAAGGAGTATTATACATACTATAATGATCAAGGAGATGTGATCGCCGACAGTTCACCGGTGGCTGAGATACACAGAATAGTCTATGACGACGGTATCTATCGGCAGGAACTGGAGAGAACCGACACCGGCCTGTTGTTCAGGAGCTTTGCCAATCCGATAGGTCAGATGGTCCGGACAATCCGTATAAAATATGATTATGCTGTGACTGACATACGTGTCACCGTGCTCCCCGGCAAACCGATGGAATTTGAGCAGGTTATCTACAATTCCGACATGATTGTCACTGACACTTCCGAGGTGCATAGTCACCTTACAGAATTTGTGAACGACAGTCCGATATCGAAGGAGGAGAAGCTCATGCCGTATGTCAACACGGTTCAGACCGTCACGGTGAATCCGGTATCGACCGGCCGGTGGGTTGAACGATTGGCTTTTGATATGGAGGTGCCGTTTTATGAAGACGGTATCTGGTCTTTCCGCCGCAAAAGCGATATAGTGCCTGGGCGTGAGATCTTATATTATATGCCCGATCGCTTTCTCCAGGTGGGGGTGACTGTCGAAGCCCTCTCCTGGGTCGATGTATTTACCGATATGGCTTATACCCGTGCCGATGCCGAGGGCATTATGATATTCCGCAATCCTACACTTGACACACGTGTTGAAGTCGGATTTAACTGTATTTCTCAATCTCCGTCAGGCTATGACATTCGCATCGTTAAAAAGAAATAGACTTGGAGCGGCGTTGGTGTGTATGGCTGTGGCAGTTATTCCTGTCAGGGCCGATCTGCTCCATTCTGCTTTCTCTGCCGCGCCTCAGTGGCGTGTCGGAGCAGAGCTTGATCCCGCGTTTGTGCCCGGCTCAAATTCATTTCTACGGGGCGATAATAAGTTGGGGCAGGTCATAGACTTGTCACTGTCAGGCACGGTGCGCGCCGATTTCAGTTTCAACCGGGCTACTGCCGCCGGAGCGGCCTACGGCGGCCTGTATCAGGGCATCGGTGTCGGCATCAATACGTTTTTCGCCGATCGCCTGCTCGGCACTCCGGTTTCGGCTTTCGTCTATCAGGGCGCTCCGATAGTCCGTTTCGGCACAAGGCTTTATCTCGGCTATGAGTGGCAGTTTGGCGTCGCTGCAGGGTGGGAGCATTTCGATGAAGAGTCGGCGGTGCATAACTCGGCTGTCGGCACTGACGTGACGGCCCATATGGGCATCGGTGTGAAATTGCATTATCATATCAGCTCCCGCTGGCAACTTGATTTCGGTGTCGGCTTGCGCCATTATTCCAATGGCAACACTGCATGGCCGAATGCCGGGGTGAATACCGTCGGAGCTACGGTCGGCGTGGCCTATGCACTGAATCCTCAGCCTGAGTCCGCCTCCGTGGACGCTCCCGATATGCCGGAGCAGAGCCGTTGGTTTTTCGACCTTACGGCATTCGGAGCATGGCGTTGCCGTATAGTCACCGTCGATTCCTCGCCGCATCTCTGTCCCGGCCGCTTCGGTGTGGCCGGTATGCAGTTCTCGCCCATGCGGCGGCTTAGCCGTTGGATAGCGGTTGGTGCCGCTATTGATTTTCAGTGGGACGAGAGCGCCGGTCTGGCACCATATCTTGTCGAAGGATATATCGGTGATAAGATCAAGTTTGTGCGTCCACCGTTCGGCAAGCAGATCAGTCTGGGACTTTCGGCCCATGCGGAATTGACCACTCCGCTCTTTGCCGTCAATGCCGGGGTGGGCTATGATGTTATCAATCCCAAAGGAGACAAGTGCTTCTATCAGTCATTGACACTGAAGACGTTTGTGACCGATCGCCTGTATCTCAACACCGGTTATCGTCTTGGCAATTTCAAGGATCCGCAGAACCTGATGCTCGGTGTCGGTTACCGATTCTGACCGATTCGGAGCAATTAAGCATTGTTTCATTCGGATTTTTTCGTTAACTTTGGGGTTCTTATTCCTAATAATCAAACCAATCATCAATCGATAAAGTGAAAAAGTTTGCAATTTCAGCTCTTGTGCTGGCTGCCGCACTGCCCGCATTTGCCGCGGATTCAGCTCCTTTGTGGCTGCGTAACGTAGCTATCTCGCCCGACGGTAAGTCGGTGGCATTCACCTATAAAGGCGACATTTACACAGTCCCCGTGGCCGGAGGCCGTGCCACACAGATTACGACATCCGGTGCTTATGACACCAAACCGTTATGGAGCCCTGACGGTTCGCGCCTGGCCTTTGCCAGTGATCGCGACGGCTGGATGGATATTTATGTTATACCTGCCGGAGGCGGTACTGCCGTTCGGGTGACCAATAACTCCACTCGCGAAAATCCGCTCGCATGGCTTGATGGAGAGACATTGCTATATTATGCATCGGTCATGCCTTCGCAGACCGCAGCTCAGGGTGCGTTTCAGGGGCAGGTATATCAGGTGAAGGTCGATGGCAAGAGCCGTCCACATATGTATATGTCGCTTCCTGCAGGCGCCATCAGTGTAGATGCCGGTGGTCGGGTGCTCTATCAGGATAAGAAAGGATATGAGGACGTGCTCCGCAAGCATGAGCGCTCCTCAGGCACGTCTGATATATGGCTGAAGGAGGGCGATAAGTTCACACGCCTCACTGACTTCAATGGCAATAACCACAACCCGGTGTGGGCTCCTGATGGTAAGTCGTTCTTTTATACCACTGAACTGAGCGATGGCACCATGAACGTGCATCAGCGTCCGCTTGACGGCTCGGGCGACAAGCAGCTCACCCGTTTCTCCAACCACCCCGTGAGATCTCTCTCAGCCGCCGGCAATGGTGTGCTGGCTTTCAGCTGGAACGGCGAGATCTGGACTCTCGCTCCTGGTGCCTCCGAACCCGTTAAGCTCAATGTGGAGATCGTGACCGATGACTACACGCGCGAGATGGCCAAGACTGACACTAACTGGGGTGCCACTGACATGGCTGTAAGCCCTGATGGAGAGGAAGTCGCATTCGTGGTGCGCGGCAACGTGTTCGTGACCTCCACCAAATATGGCACCACCCGCCAGATTACCAACACTCCCGCTCAGGAGCGCAATGTCGATTTCTCGAGCGATGGACGCACCCTTGTCTATGACTCGGAGCGTGATGGAATCTGGCAGCTATTTACCGCCACAATCAAAGATCCCGACGAAAAGAAATTCACTTATGCCACCGAAATAGTCGAGACTCCTCTCTACAAGTCCGACAAACCGGCCTTCCAGCCTATGTTCTCACCCGATGGCAAGGAGGTGGCGTTTCTTGAAGACCGAACCGAACTTCGTGTCATCAATCTTGAAAGCAAGAAGGCGCGCACCGTGCTCGATGGCAAATATAATTATTCCTACACCGACGGAGATGTGTCATATGAGTGGAGTCCCGACAGCCGTTGGTTTCTTGTGGACTATATCGGCATCGGTGGCTGGAACAATTCAGACATAGCGTTGGTGAAGGCTGACGGCAGCGAAATACATGATCTGACCGAAAGCGGATATTCCGACGGTAATGCCCGTTGGGTGCTCGGCGGCAAGGCCATGATCTGGTCATCGGACCGCAATGGCTATCGCAGTCATGGTAGCTGGGGCTCGCAGAGTGATGCCTATATCATGTTCTTCGATGGCGAAGCCTATGACCGCTTCCTGATGGACGAAGAGGAACTCTCGCTGCTCAACGATAAGAAAGCAGACCAGAAGGAAGAAAAGAAAGACGCTGACGACAGCAAGGATAAGAAAGAAAAGAAAGGTAAGAAATCCAATGACAAGAAGGCCGACAAACCTGCAGAGGTGAAGCCTTTGGAATTTGACCTTGAAAATGCCAAATATCGTGTGCGCCGTCTCACCGACAGTTCCTCGTCGCTGGGTGATTATGCTCTTGACAGTAAAGGTGAGAAGTTTTACTACATCACCTCATTTGACAATGCCGGTGGCGACCTCTATGTTAAGGACCTGAAGAAGGGTGACCGTAAAGTCCTGTCGAAGGGCGTGGGCTATGGTTCGTTAAAACCTGATGCCAAGCATGAGAATCTATATATGCTTTCCGGCGGCATGAAGAAAATCGCCATGAATTCCGGCGAGAAGAAAGATATCTCGTTCCGTGCATGGTATGATTATAGCCCATACGCCGAACGCGAATATATCTACGACCATATGTGGCAGCAGGTTAAGGATAAGTTCTATGACGTGAACCTGCACGGTGTGGATTGGGAGATGTATGGCGACGCTTATCGCCGCTTCCTGCCTCATATCACCAACAACTATGACTTCGCTGAATTGCTCAGCGAGATACTTGGTGAACTTAACGCATCGCACACCGGTGGCCGTTACGGTGGCCGCAGCGGCAGATATGCTACCGCCAACCTCGGTGTGTTCTTCGATGAGAATTATGATGGTGATGGTCTGCGTGTGACCGAGGTCATCAAGCGTGGTCCTCTGGCCAAGAAAAATGCCGATGTGAAGCCCGGCGACGTGATCCTTGCGATCGATGGCACTGCGATCACTCCCGGCATGGATTATTCTCCGCTGCTTGAAGGCCGTCAGAATCGTAACACCCTGATCACAATGCGTCGCGCTGTCAGTGGTAAGACCGAAAACATCAAGGTGAAACCGATTGGTGCCGGTGAACTCAGCAATCTGCTCTATCAGCGCTGGGTTGAGCGTAACCAGGCTGTGGTCGACAGTGTGAGCGGAGGTCGCGTGGCCTACGTTCATGTCGAGGGTATGAACTCTCCCAGCTTCCGCCGCGTCTTCTCCGAACTTCTCGGCAAGTACCGCAACCATGAGGCTGTGGTGGTCGACACACGTTACAATGGTGGCGGTTGGCTCCATAATGATATTGCCGTGCTGCTCAGCGGAAGCGAATACGTGCGCTTCGCTCCCCGCGGTCGCTATATCGGCTCCGAACCCTTCACCCGCTGGACCAAACCGTCTGCCATGCTCATCAATGAGAGCAATTATAGTGATGCCCATGGCACACCTTATACCTACAAGACTCTCGGCATCGGCGAACTGATTGGTGCACCGGTGCCCGGCACCATGACTGCCGTGTGGTGGGAGACGCAGATTGATCCTACCCTGATTTTCGGTATTCCGCAGGTGACTTCGCTTGATGTCAACGGCAATGTGCTCGAAAATCAGCAGCTCAATCCCGATGTTGAGATCTACAACAAACCTGAAGAAGTGCTCCGTGGTGTTGACAATCAGTTGATCAAGGCTACCGAACGTCTTCTCATGCAGCTTGATTCCGCGAAGAAATAATGAAATCTCCCTTTTCACGTCCGCTTTATGTGATGGCCAAGCCGGCCGGATCCACCTGTAACCTTGCTTGCTCCTATTGTTATTATCTTGACAAGCAGAGGCTCTATGATCCTGCCGACAAGCGCCATTACATGAGCGATGAGATGCTTGACCTGTTTATCCGCCGCTATTTTGAAGCACAGACCACTTCGGAGGTATGCTTCACTTGGCATGGTGGCGAAGCATTGTTGCGTCCGCTGTCGTTTTATAAAAAAGCGGTCGAGTTGCAGAAACGCTATGGCGGCGACCGACCGATCCTTAACTGCCTCCAGACGAACGGCACGCTGCTCACCGACGAGTGGTGTCGATTCCTGCGGGAGAACAATTGGCTTGTAGGTATATCGATCGACGGTCCGCAGGAGTTTCATGACGAATATCGCCGCAATCGCGCAGGTACCCCTTCTTTTTTCAATGTGATGAGGGCTATCAATATGCTCAATGCCCACGGAGTGGAGTGGAACGCCATGGCCGTGGTCAATGACTATAATGCCGATCATCCTGAAGAATTCTATGACTTCTTCAAGTCAATCAACTGTCGCTTCATACAGTTCGCTCCGATCGTGGAGCGGCTGACTCCCATGGGCGACATTGCCTCAGGCACCGAGCAGGGCGAGCTGGCCGATTTTTCGGTCAGCCCTGAGCAGTGGGGCGAATTTCTCTGTCGTCTCTTCGACCGTTGGGTGAAGGAAGACGTCGGAAAAGTGTTTATTCAGATTTTCGATGCTACTCTGGCCAACTGGTGTGGCGTGGAGCCGGGTGTCTGCTCCATGGCCGAAGAGTGTGGCCATGCCGGAGTGATGGAATATGACGGCACGGTTTATAGTTGCGACCACTTCGTGTTTCCCGAATATCGTCTCGGCAATATCCGCGAGAAGACATTTATCGAGATGATGGGCAGTGAGCGGCAGCTGCGTTTCGGCGCAGCCAAGCGCGACACTCTTCCGGAGCAATGTCGTCAGTGTCGCTGGCTTTTTGCTTGCCACGGCGAGTGCCCGAAAAACCGTATCGGTCCCGGTGGAGTCAACTATCTGTGTGAGGGCTATCGCCGATTCTTCGCTCATGTGGCACCTTACATGGATTTCATGCGCGATGAATTTGCCGCCAAGCGTCCGCCAGCCAATGTGATGTCGTCTCCTCTGGTCAATAAGGTGTTGAACAAATAGACGGCATGGCGCGTTGTTGATGGTGATAGATGGAAAACCGCCATTTTGTCACTCATGACTGACAGATGCCCGCTCTGGCATGAAATATGCTGCATTGAAAACCGTAATCTTAAAATAACATTAACCAAAATATTAAAAGAAAAAACATGAATATCCAACCACTGGCCGATAGAGTGCTTATCAAACCCACTCCGGCCGAAGAAGTAACCATGGCCGGCATTATAATTCCCGACTCTGCAAAGGAAAAGCCCTTGAAAGGCGAAGTGCTTGCCACCGGTAAGGGTACTAAAGACGAAGAAATGGTGCTCAAAGCTGGCGACAGTGTGCTCTACGGCAAATATGCCGGCACCGAAGTGGAACTTGAAGGCGAAAAGTACCTGATCATGCGTCAGAGCGACGTGCTCGCCATCATTGGATAATACTCCTGCGAAAAAGAAAATCAACAAACCATGGCAAAAGAAATCAAATTTGATATCAAGGCTCGTGAAGAGCTGAAAAAGGGCGTTGACGCACTGGCCGACGCTGTGAAGGTAACCCTTGGCCCGAAAGGCCGCAATGTGATCATCGAAAAGAAATTCGGTGCTCCCCATATCACTAAGGACGGCGTGAGCGTGGCTCGCGAAGTTGAACTTGAAGATGCATTCCAGAACATGGGTGCACAGCTTGTCAAGGAAGTTGCCTCAAAGACCGGTGACGATGCCGGTGACGGTACCAGCACCGCTACCGTACTCGCCCAGAGTATAAGCAATGTAGGTCTTAAAAACGTTGACGCCTGTGCAAACCCCATGGACCTGAAGCGCGGTATGGACAAGGCTGTGGCCCTCGTGGTTGAATCTATCCGCGAACAGAGCCAGGAAGTTGGCGATGACCTCAAGAAGATTGAGGACGTGGCCCGCGTCAGCGCCAACAATGACGAGGCCATCGGCGCTCTCATTGCCGAAGCCATGAAGAAGGTGAAGAAAGAGGGTGTGATCACCGTCGACGAAGCCAAGGGCACCGAAACTACCGTTGACATTGTGGAAGGTATGCAGTTTGACCGTGGTTATATCTCCCCCTATTTCGTGACCAATACTGAGAAGATGGAGTGTGAGATGGACTCTCCCTTCATTCTGCTCTATGACAAGAAGATCTCCAATCTTAAGGATATGCTTCCTATCCTGGAAGCCACCGCACAGAGCGGTCGCCCGCTACTGATCATTGCCGAAGACGTTGACAATGAGGCTCTGGCCACTCTCGTGGTTAACCGTCTGCGTGGATCGCTTAAGATCTGTGCTGTCAAGGCTCCTGGCTTTGGTGACCGCCGCAAGGAAATGCTGGAAGATATCGCCACCCTGACCGGCGGCGTGGTCATCAGCGAAGAAAAGGGCATGAAACTTGAAGGTGCAACCATCGATATGCTTGGCCGTGCCGAGAAGGTGACCGTCAACAAGGAAAACACCACCATCGTAAACGGAGCCGGCTCTGCTGATGCTATTGCAGCACGCGTAGCTCAGATCAAGGCTCAGATTGCCACTACCACTTCTGACTATGACAAGGAGAAACTTCAGGAACGTCTGGCCAAGCTCGCCGGCGGTGTGGCAGTGCTCCACATCGGTGCTCCCTCCGAGGTGGAGATGAAGGAGAAGAAAGACCGTGTGGACGACGCCCTGAGCGCTACCCGCGCTGCTATCGCCGAGGGTATCGTTCCCGGTGGCGGTGTGGCTTATATCCGTTGCGTCAAGCTCCTTGAGAACGTCAAGGGTGCCAACGACGACGAGACCACAGGTATCGCTATTATCCGTCGTGCCATCGAGGAGCCTCTGCGTCAGATCGTGGCCAATGCCGGTGTGGAAGGCGCCGTGGTGGTTCAGAAAGTCAAGGAAGGCAACGCCGACTTCGGTTACAATGCCCGCACCGATACTTATGAGAACCTCATGGCAGCCGGTGTGATCGATCCTGCCAAGGTGACCCGTGTGGCTCTTGAGAACGCCGCTTCCATCGCCGGTATGTTCCTCACCACCGAGTGTGTCATCGCCGAGAAGAAGGAAGACACTCCCGCTCCCGCAATGCCCGCTCCCGGTATGGGCGGCATGGGCGGCATGATGTAATCCACTCATCGGAACAATCCCTACATCGGAATAATTAATATCCTCGGTCTGTCATAGACCGCATATAAAAAGCAATTACTCCCGCTCCCGAGAGTAATTGCTTTTTTAAGTAACTATTGAAAACTAATTTATACTATATGCGGAGATTATTTTGAGATAAAATCCATGAATGAAGAGGGAGTTTATAGATATAAACGACCGATGAATGAGAGGATTTTAGCCAAAATAAGCCCGCAGAGAGTATAAAAGTCACCCAAGGATTGCTAATGTAATTCATATTGACGTTTAATATTCAAGAGTTACTTATATCTGAGAAATTGAATTATCTTTGCATCAGTAATAACCTTAATCACTCATACAATGAAGAAACTTGTTTTTGCCATGGCGGTAGTGTCGGCATTGGTAGTCGGGGCTAAGGAGTCGAGTGTGACCGTAAAGATGACGGAAGGCTCTGACAACCCTGAGATAGAAAACCTCCTCAGCCTTATGGACGCATCTCAGGCAACGGCTACGATTTATGCTGATTCGCTTGACGCAAAGTTTTATGCTGTATGGATGACTAATTACTCGGGCGATGAAGCTACAAGGATTTTGGTAGGATATGTGCCTGTCGAGCCTGACTCCACTCGCATTACCATTTCAGCTATGGCTAAGGATTCTCTAAACGTGAAAGTCAATATAGTCGGGAGCTCGCGTCAGACGGTCAGCCTC
Organism: uncultured Bacteroides sp.; assembly: GCA_964555345.1. GTDB lineage: Bacteria > Bacteroidota > Bacteroidia > Bacteroidales > Muribaculaceae > UBA3263. The sequence continues at coordinate 1,274 of CAZKRV010000007.1, read as the reverse complement.
CCGGCCACTTCATCTCATTCTCTCGTGGGATGTGGAAGTGAAAGGATCTATAATACCTGTGATACAATACCCCTGATGGCCTATACTACCGGGATCCCGACGAAGTACCGACTCGGCAACGGAGACATGATCGATGCGTTCTATGTATGTGGCATCCGTGACACAAAAGAGCACCCCTCACGTTGGAAACAACTCTACCGTCTCCCCGACTTCCTCTACTTCGAAGCCATCCCCGTCAAAGACATAGGTTTCTAATCCTCTATCCCACTCCGAGCACTATCGCAGGGTCGATGTTTAGCTCTGTCGAAATGCGTCGGCCTATCTTTAGAGTCGGCTCACTTTTTCCTGACAGGAAATCGCAGATGCGGGACGGGCTAACTCCAATCTTTTTTGCAAGGGCTGCTTGTGAAAGTCCCATCTCATACATTCGTAGTTTGAGCACATCAATGAGCGAAGGTTCACTGATGGGATAATGTTCATCCTCATACTCCTGCACAAGACTCGAAAGAAGATAAAGCTCTATGCTGTTGGGGTCATTATCAGGAGTCTCATCCGAGACTTTGGGAAGCAGTTCATCGATACGACCCATGGCCCAGTTGTACTGAGTCTCGTTCTCAATTTTTGACTTGAATGTCTCCATATTATTCTTATTAGACAAGTGAGGCATCTTTTATTTTATCATATTCAGCATGAGTTCCGATAAATCGGATATAGACATATTCATGTCTGAACTGGATTACAACAATCAATCGGAAATCATTGCCTTTTATGTTGAAAACATAGTGCTGATTGCCAACACTGTCTACAGCATTAAACGTAGCTCGTATATCGGCAAAGTTTTTCCAATGACTTCTTCGGGTTTTAGAATACCATTCCTCTAAAGCCTCTTTTGATTGTGGATGTTTTGTATAGTAGTCAACAAGCGACTTCTTTGCAACAATATTCATTTCTTAAACCAAATTTATCGTTACAAAATTACGAATAATATCCCGAAATTCAAAATTATTTGAGAGTAATTGAGATTGTATTTTCATTCTTATGTATGAAGATGGCGTGTCATATCCGATGGTAGCGTTTGGATTGAAGATGCTACTTGATATGACACGCCATTTCCCTTAAAAAATTAGAGGCGCATACCGAACTTATAATAAATCCTTATGTCTCTTTTGAGGCTTGTGTCCTTCTGTTTCTTTTTCGATGTAAGTTTCATTCCACTTCCCGGAGGGTGCGGGCGAGGAGTTCGCCGAGGTGGATGGTGTAGCCACGGCGGGCGA
>CAZKRV010000006.1:0-27871 GCA_964555345.1 uncultured Bacteroides sp. | reverse complement strand
GTTGCAGCCACGTCGTTCAGCACTTCTTCCGAAGTACATGCCGAAAGAGCAAGAGCACTTACTGCGAGAATGGAAATTTTACTTTTCATGTGGTAAGTTGATTTAGTTAATGGATTATTTGATTTGTTTATAATTTGTTATCAATCATTTTATCGGGGTCCGACGGGAAGGTCGATCAGCTCACTGTTGTCGTCCCAATCCGTCACATCGACATGGATTCCGCCCGGCTCCGGCTCCGGATCGTCTTCAATCCTCAGGCCGCTGACAGTTATGACACCGCCGCGCGGCTGATTCTTCAGCTGGTCGGTTATATCGAAATTGAATTCAACGGTCTTGCCGTTGCGAAGCATAACTTCAAGATTGAGCGTATACGGACGGTCGGCCGTCGACGCGGCGGTTCGGCCATAATATGCGTCAGGGAAGCCGGGAATGCCGAATGAATGGACATACGACTGACAGCAACCCGCCTTAACATCGCAATCAAAGAGAATGATGGCCGTTTCGTCAGATGTGACACCGGTCCGGAGATAGACCGACTCGGCCATGCCGCCGAGAGCACCTCGGGCAATCGCCACATTATGAATGCCATATTCAAATTCGTAGGTGATATGATAGGTATAGACCAACGGCTGCATCTTGATGGACATCTCCTCCACATCATGATTCTTCAGGCCCGGCACGTGTTCCATAAATGCCGCATACAAAATGTCAGGCGGGTTGGTAGTGCGGGCATTCTGATGCCTGACATACATTGCTTCAAGTGACGAACGGGCTCTCGATCGGGTAGTGGCCGCCGCGCGCGCATCATTCACCGATGCCACGTCTGACAGGACTATATACTCCGTATCGCCATTGTAAAGCAGCATCGAGCGGCTCGCTCCGGCTTCGACTCTGAAGCGTTTGCCGTCGGGCGACAGGAATCCATCGCTTCGGCTCCCGTCGTCGTAGTAGTTGATCATGTTGATCCATTCGGGCACCCCGGGGCGGAGGGCGTCATAGTCACAGCCGTAATAGTTTTTATCCCAGTTATTAAGATGATACTGACCATAGTCACGCTCCCACTCCTGCTCCCATGAAAATGCTATGTCCATGACGGGATAGTGGTCATAACACAATTCCTGGCGGCATGACGCCAGCATCGGCAATATGGCGAGCACCACAGCTATTATATTATATCTGCGTGTCTTCATAGAGCCGTATTAACGCGTTTGGATTTGTTGACTTCAAGGAAACGCCACACGATGGAAAACTTCAGCTTCAACGGGCCGAAGTAGTTCATCTCTTTAGTGCGCAGATACACATGGTGACCCTCTATAGGCTCATAGTCCTTATAGCGGGTATACATATAGCCTGCACCTATTTCAGCTTCGAGCGAGAGATTGCGTTTGATCGGCCACATATAGCCGAACGTGAGGCCTGACATCACACCCCAGCCATAATGACCGGGACTACCATTCTCTAGGTCATACCACCCGCCTCCGGCCATCACACCGGCATACATACCGTGCCAGGGTGCGCGCGGCTTGATCCAGTAGCGCCCCTCGCCATCAATCAAGGTGAGACGATAGCTCTTTTCATGCTTATAGCTGCCCCACCAGGCCAGATTGCCTTCGGCAGCCACTGACCAATGCTTGTTGATAAGCCACTCCAGCTCAAGGTTCGGCAGAAGCAAGCCATAATACAACAAGTTGGTTTTAAGAGCAATACGATGATAGGGGGGGCTAAGTTGGCCCTCTGCAGAGGCTTCACCGGTGCCATCACCGGCTACTGCGACATCAACCGCCACACTGACGGAGTCCTGCTCCACCGGCAGCGGCACGGGAGCAACGCAAAGCGTGTCGGGGGCGGCGGCGGCGGCATCATCATCGGCAGGCATCACCTCCGGAGCCTCGGCCCTGAGATAGAGCGACACAGCTACGGAATTACGCAGCTTGGGAAAGATGTGCTCAAGCAGCCAGTTATACGGGCGGCCGCCGCGCAGATCCATCAACTGCTTCTTACGGCTGCTGACAATGCGGCCCTTGCCGTCGAAAACCCAGACGGGAGTATTGTCGATAATGTCAAGTATTTTTTCCTGCGACGGCACATCAGGAGTCTCGGCCACCAGACGGCGGAGTTCAGCCCACGCCACACCTTCAGGCATCGCCTCGATGAGGTTGCGGTTGATGCCCGCACGCTCCACGATAAGTCCGGCGATGGCATCGCAACGCTCTACCGACAGACGCTGATTAAGACGGTCAGGGCCGTCGGGCGACGCATAAGCACGGATAGCTATACGGTCAAGATTATGCGCTTCATAGGCTACACGGACTTTCTCAATGAACGCATTCATCGAAGCCGCATTGTCACCAAGGGAAGGATTAAACTGCCATTGGGCTATGTCAAAGTACACTTTCACCGAGTCGGACATGGACTGTCCGAAAACGATAATAGTGGTCAAAGCCGCAATTGTACACGCAATAATCCTTTTCATAGATAATGCAAAATTATAGCATTTTTAGGAAAAATTATAACCGCATAGTATTTTCAGAAAAAATGTAACAAAAATGTAACCTCCAGGGGTATCAGAAAGCGTTTTTTGGTGCGGTTTATTCTATATTTGTGTGAAAAAATCAGTAAATTTGCGGAATATTTCCGATAAAGAAACCAAAAATCCATATCAAATAACCAATGCAAACCAACCAAAAAACTTCGCGCGTGACTTATCTCAACGATAAGGCGTGGGCAAGATGGACAGCGCTCATACTCGTGGCGCTGATGATGTTTTTCGCCTACATGTTTGTCGACGTGATCTCTCCGATCCAGACTCTGATCCAGACCCAGCTCGGCTGGTCATCGGAAGCTTACGGCTACTATGGCGGATCGGAATATATACTCAACGTGTTCGGCTTCCTGATCCTGGCCGGAATTATCCTCGACAAGATGGGAGTACGGTTCACCGGCACCCTCTCGGCTTCGGTCATGCTCGCCGGTGCCTGCATCAAGCTCTATGCTGTCAGTCCATGGTTTGCCGGCACCGGTCTTGACCAATGGCTCAGCTCATGGTGGACCGCAATGCCCGGCAGCGCCAAACTCGCTTCGCTCGGATTCATGATATTCGGCTGCGGCTGCGAAATGGCCGGCATCACCGTGAGCAAAGCCATAGCAAAATGGTTTGACGGTAAGGAAATGGCCCTGGCAATGGGTCTGGAAATGGCGATTGCCCGTGTGGGCGTGTTTGCCATCTTCTCCATCTCGCCCCGTCTGGCCAACTGGATCAGCGGCGACCCCACCGTGGTGATCCCCGTAGCCTTCTGCACAGTGCTCCTGCTCATCGGACTGATCTGCTTCATCGCATTTGACTTCTTCGACGCAAAGCTCGACAAGGAGATGGGCGTAGGTACCGCTTCGGCCGACCCAGAGGAAGAGTTCAAGTTCTCCGACGTGAAGACCATACTTTCAAGCCGCCTCTTCTGGGTGGTGGCCATGCTCTGCGTGCTCTACTACTCCGCCATATTCCCCTTCCAGAAATATGCCGCCAACATGCTCCAGTGTAACCTCGGCATCTCCGAAACTCAGGCTGCCGACATATTCCGCTGGTTCCCGATAGGCGCCGCCGCCCTCACTCCCTTCCTCGGTGCATATCTCGACCATAAGGGCAAAGGCGCCACAATGCTGATACTCGGCGCACTGCTGATGATCTGCTGCCACCTCGTATTCGCCCTGCTCCTCCCGCAGATGCAATATACCTGGCTCGCCTTCTCGGCTATCGTGCTGCTCGGCGTGTCGTTCTCTCTGGTGCCCGCCGCCCTCTGGCCCTCAGTGCCCAAGATCATGGACAAGCGCTACCTCGGATCGGCTTACTCGCTGATATTCTGGGTACAGAACATCGGTCTGGCCCTCTTCCCCATGCTCATCGGCGCAGTGCTCCAGAACTGCAACAAGGGCATCGACGATCCCGTGCACTATAACTACACGGTGCCGATGCTCCTCTTCGCTTCGCTCGGCGTGCTCGCCCTGCTCTTCGGTTTCTATCTGAAATATCTCGACAGCAAGTACCACTACGGTCTTGAACTGCCCAACATCAAGGCCGACATCAAAGAAGAAGAGATGCCGGTGGAAATGTAATCATCACCAATGGACCGCACGGCTGAAATCGACGGCGTCAGAATCGCCTACACATATCACCACGGCGAGGGGGCCCCGGTAGTGCTGATGCACGGCTGGGGCTGCTCCCGCAGCACTCTGGCTTCAATCGAGCGGGTGGCCCTGGAACTGGGCCGCCCGGTGCTCAACGTGGACTTCCCCGGATTCGGTGCCTCGTCCGAACCGGCCGAAGTGTGGGGTGTGGAGCAATACACCCGTGCCATGGAGCGGCTGCTCGCGCTCGAAGGCATCGGCCCCGACGCGGTGCTGCTCGGACACTCCTTCGGCGGACGCGTGGGCATACTCCTGGCCTCGCGCAACCGCATCGGCAAACTGATACTGGTCGATGCCGCCGGTGTCAAGCCCCGACGCTCGCTCGCCTACCACATCAAGGTGTGGCGATTCAAGGCCATAAAGAGGCTCATGTATCTGATGCTCGGACGCCAACGCGCCGAAAAGCGCCTTGACCGTCTCCGCTCCAAGGCCGGGTCCTCTGACTACGCATCGGCCTCTCCCCGCATGAGAGCAATACTGAGCCGCGTGGTCAACGAAGACCTGACCGGGGTGATGCCCGCCATCACGGCCCCGACACTGCTCATCTGGGGCGAAAACGACACCGCCACCCCGCTGGCCGATGCCAAGGTCATGGAGCGCCTAATACCCGGCGCGGCGCTCGTAAGCTTCCCCGGCTGCGGCCACTACAGCTTTCTCGACAATCCCGTGCAATTCGCCGCGGTGCTCCGCAGCTTCCTCAAATCCTGACATTATCATGACCCAGTTCCTTCCGCTGACCATACATCTGGCCGCCCTGCTGCTGCTCGGCTCGGCCACAGTGCTCCGATTCAGCCACGCGCTGATGATGCTGCAACAGAATTCATATCGCAACGACCGCTACCGCCGCTACCTGGCCGGAGCAGGGGAGTCCACCTCATTCATCGCCCTGAGCTTTGCCGTAGCCTTTCTGGTCGGCTGCGTATCGCAGGTGCCCGACATGGCCGCCCTCGTGATCCAGAGCCTCGTGGCCATATGGGCCATAGCATCGCTTGTGGGACGCACCTACAAGAAACCGCTTGTGTGGACCCGACGCGTGTGGCGCATCTTCGCCACCATGTGGATCATAGTCCTCGCCGTGACTGCGGTCTATGTGACGGTCAACGGCCAAGGGCAATTCCTCCGGTCGGTCTACGTGACAGTAATGGTGCTGGTGCTCGCCTGCGCATGGCCCTCCGACGTGGCCATGATGGCCAACTGGCTCCTTAAACCGGTCGAAAAGCATATCAACAACGGCTACATCGCCGACGCGGCCCGCATACTCGCCTCCATGCCACAGCTCAAGGTAATAGGCATCACCGGCAGCTACGGCAAGACCTCAACCAAACACTATCTCACCCGCATACTCTCCGAACAGTTCTCGGTGTGCATGACTCCCGGTAGCTTCAACACCACGATGGGAGTGGTGCGCACCGTGCGCGAACACCTGCGTCCGTTCGACGAAGTGTTTGTGGTCGAGATGGGTGCCAAACAGCCCGGCGACATCAAGGAAATCTGCGACCTCGTGCACCCGCAGGTCGGAGTGGTGACCGCCGTCGGCGAACAGCATCTGGAGTCATTCAAGAGCATCGAAAACGTGCAGCGCACCAAGTTCGAGCTGATCGACTCCCTCCCCGCCGACGGTCTGGCGGTGATCAACGATGACTTCCCCTTCGTGGCCTCGCGCATGGTCACAAACGTCAGGGCCGACCGCTACGGCATGGAGTTCCGCCCCGAACTCTCCTATTGGGTCAAGGATCTGGCCTACTCCCCGTCGGGCACCGAATTCACCGTGTGCAAGGCCGACGGCTCACGACTGCACCTGCGCACACGTCTGGTCGGAGAGTGCAACGTGAGCAACCTGATCGGCGCCGTGGCAGTAGCCATGCACCTCGGCGTGCCCGCCGAAAAAATACGCTACGCAGTGGAACGCATCGAGCAGGTAGAGCATCGCCTCAGCATCAAGCGCACACCAGGCGGCATCACCATCATCGACGATGCCTTCAACTCCAATCCCCACGGCTCATCAATGGCTCTCGACGTGCTCGCCGCAATGACCGGCGGACGCCGCATAATCATCACTCCCGGCATGATCGAACTTGGCGACAAGCAGCATGAACTGAACGCCGCCTTCGGCGCGAAGATAGCCGGAAGCGCCGACGTGGCCATAATCGTGGGCGAATATAACCGCGACGCGATCCTCGAGGGTATCGGCGACGGCAGCAGCGTCGAAGTGCACACAGCGGCCTCATTCGCCGAAGCGCAGCAGATGCTCACCGGCATGGCTGCCCCCGGCGACACCGTGCTCTATGAAAACGACCTGCCTGACACTTTCAAGTGAGTAAAAAAAGAAACTTTCTATGATATGAAGACTAATATAGGTGTGTTTTTCGGCGGACGATCCACCGAACACGAAATTTCAGTGATATCGGCCTCGCAGGCCATGGCTGCAATAGACCGCAGCCGATATGACGTGACCCCTGTCTACATCACCAAACAGGGCCGCTACTACACCGGACCCGAACTCCTCGATGTGAAAAATTACCGCGACGTGCCCGCTCTGCTGGCCCGCTGCACCGAAGTTTATCTCCGCCCGGTCTACGGCGACTATAACCTCTATCCCGTCAAGACCGGAATGTTTGGCGGCAAAAAGCCGGTGGCCACGCTCGACGTGGTGATTCCGGTGCTCCACGGATCAAACGGAGAGGACGGCATCTTCGAGGGCGTGCTCGAAACCATCGGCATACCCTTCGCCGGCTGCAACACCCTCGCCTCAGCCAACGGTATGGACAAGATCACCATGAAGATGATACTCCGCGCCGAAGGTGTACCCGTGGTTCCATTCGTGTGGTTCACTGACAAACAGTGGTTCAACCAGCGCGAACAGCTCATCGACAAGATCGAGAGCGAACTGGGCTATCCCGTCATCGTCAAACCCGCCAATCTGGGCAGCTCCGTGGGCATAGGCCGCGCCAAAGACCGCGAACAGCTGATGGAGCGCATCGAGGATGCCGAACGCTATTCGACACGCATCATCGTGGAGCACATGGTGGAACAGCTTCAGGAGATCAACTGCTCGGTGCTCGGCGATGCCGACGAATATCGCACCTCAGTGCTCGAAGAGCCGATCAAGAGCGGCGAAATCCTGTCATATGAAGACAAATACATGGGCGGCACCAAGGGCGCCAAAGGCATGCAGGCTTCGCAGAAGCGCATCCCCGCCGACCTGCCTGCCGACGTTACCGAACGCATTCAGTTCCTGGCCGGCGAGACCTTCCGCGTGCTCGGATGCCACGGAGTGAGCCGCGTTGACGTGATAGTGGACCGCGCCGACGGACAGATCTACGTCAACGAAATCAACACCATACCCGGCTCCCTCTCGTTCTACCTCTGGGAAGCCACCGGACTCAGCTTCGCCGACCTGATGGACACTCTGGTGAAACTGGCCGTGAAGCGCAAGCGCGAAGCCGCACAAAAGACCGTGAGCTACGACCAGAACATCTTCGCCCTCGGCGGCGGCGGTGTCAAAGGTGGACTCAAAGGCGGAGTCAAGAAATAAACACCGATGCGGTTGCTGCGGCAGGTCACGGATTTCATGGAGCGCGAGGGGATCATGCCACCTGACGGCGCTCCGGTGATTGTCGGACTCAGCGGAGGCGCCGACTCAGTGGCGCTGCTGAGCCTGCTCACTCTCATGGGCTGCCGCTGCGTGGCCGTGCACTGCCACTTCGGACTGCGCGGAGCCGAAGCCGACCGTGATATGGAGCACGCGCGTAAGATAGCCCGCACGCTCGGAGCCGAATTTGTCGGCACCCGCTTCGACACCCGCGCGGAAATGGCCGCGCGCTCCATTTCCGCCGAAATGGCCTGCCGCGACCTGCGCTACTCCTTCTTCGAACAGGAAAGAGTCAGCCGCGGCGCCCGGTTCATAGCCGTGGCCCATCACCGCGACGACAATATCGAGACACTGTTTCTCAACCTGCTGCGCGGCAGCGGACTCCACGGGCTGCGCGGCATGAAGCCCCGCTCAGGCCATGTGATACGCCCGCTGCTTGAGTGCACCCGTGCGCAATTACTTGAGCATCTGCACGAACACGCGCTCGACTACGTGACCGACTCGACCAACGCATCGTCGGACTTCACACGCAACCGCCTGCGCAACGAGGTGCTGCCGGTGCTCTACGCCGCCTTCCCCGACGCTCCCGAGGCCATAACCCGCTCGCTGAACCATCTGCGCGGCAACGAAGCACTCTATGACTCGCTGCTCCCGCACGACGCTTCGCTACAACAGATCAAGGACTCGGCCTCACCGTCAACCCTGATCCACGAACTTCTGTCGCCGCTCGGATTCAATTCCTCGCAGACCGCAGCCATGCTCTCCGCCGGATCCGGCTCCACATTCACATCGCCCACCCACCGTGCCGAAATCAACCGCGGCAATCTGGAGGTGACGCCACTCGGCCACGTTGACCCCGGACGTCCGCGCCTGTCAGGCTCCATAATCTCACCCGCGGAGTTCTCTCCGCGCGAAGGCACCCTCTATCTCGATGCCGCGGCCATGGAAGATAATCCGGTGTGGGAACTCCGCCCCGCCCGCACGGGCGACCGCATGCGCCCCTTCGGCATGAAAGGCTCGCGGCTGCTCAGCGATATGTATGCCTCGGCCCGTTTCTCCCCCGCGCGCAAACGCCGACAGTGGGTGCTCACACGCAACGGCACCATACTTTGGGCCGTAGGGCTGCGGGCATCGGCCCATTTTCCGGTTACACCCTCCACTTCAAGAATAATCATGATCCATGAAGAAGTTTGATGTAAACCTGACAGTCGAGGCACTCGGATTCGATGAACTGACAGCCGCCGAACGCCGCCTCGTCGACACGGCCAGCGACGCCACCTACCGGTCATATTGTCCTTACAGCCACTTCCACGTAGGGGCTGCCATATTGCTTGACAACGATGAAATCATAGCCGGTTCCAATCAGGAAAACGCGGCCTATCCGTCGGGCATCTGCGCCGAACGCACCGCAGCTTTCTACGCCCACTCGCGCTATCCCGAAGCGGCATTCCGCGCCATAGCCATAGCCGCCCGCGGCACCGACACCCACTGGACCGCCGACCCGGTGGCCCCCTGCGGAGCATGCCGCCAGGTGCTCCTCGAATATGAAAACCTGGCCGGAGCTCCGGTGAGCGTGTTCCTGGTCGGCGACGGCAAGGTCTATCGCCTCCCCTCCGTACGCTCCACCCTCCCGCTGGCATTCACTGAATTCTGAACATATACAGCCAAAATGAAAGAAGATATAGAAGACATACTTTTCACCCCGGCCAAAATCGGCCCGGTGACACTGCGCAACCGCACCATACGATCAGCCGCCTTTGAAGGCATGGCCGACGGCAACCGCCCCACCAAGATGCTGCGCGACTATCACGTGAGCGTGGCCCGCGGAGGCGTGGGCATGACCACCTTAGCCTATGCGTCAGTCACTCGTAACGGACTGTCGTTCAAGTCGCAGCTCTGGATGCGTCCGGAAATCATCAGCGACCTGCGCGACATCACCGACGAAATCCACTATCTGGGAGCCAAAGCCTCCGTGCAGCTCGGCCACTGCGGCAACATGAGCCATAAGAGCACCGCCGGCGAGACCCCCATCTCGGCCAGCGGAGGCTTCAATCTCTATTCCCCGACCCCGGTGCGCAAGATGCGCACCGACGAGATCAAGGATATGGCACGCTCATTCGGCGATGCAGTGAGAATGGCCAAAGATGCCGGCTTTGACTGCGTTGAGATCCATGCCGGCCATGGCTATCTCATCAGCCAGTTCCTGTCGCCCTACACCAACCACCGCCGCGACGAATTCGGCGGATCGCTTGACAACCGCATGCGCTTCATGCGCATGTGTATGGAAGAGGTGATGAAAGCTGCCGACGGCGAAGTAGGCGTGCTTGTCAAGACCAACATGCGCGATGGCTTCCGCGGCGGCATCGAGATACCCGAAGCACTCGAGATAGCACGCGAACTGGAGCGCCTCGGAGCCGACGCGCTGGTGCTCAGCGGCGGCTTCGTGAGCAAGGCCCCGATGTATGTGATGCGTGGCCCGATGCCCATACGCTCCATGACGCACTACATGAGTCCATGGTGGCTGAAATACGGTGTCAAGATGTTTGGCAGCATGATGATACCCACCGTGCCCTACACTGAAACCTACTTCCTCGACGATGCCATAAAATTCCGCCGCGAACTGAAGCTCCCGCTCGTCTATGTAGGCGGTTGCTCCACACGCGAAGGAATAGACCGCGTGCTCGCCGAAGGCTTTGAATTCGTGCAGATGGGCCGCGCCCTGCTGCGTCGTCCCGACTTCGTCAACCGTCTCCGCGCCGGTGAAACCGAAGCAGGCTGCGATCACGTCAACTACTGCATAGCCCGTATGTATTCCCGCGAGATGGCCTGCCATCATTGCGCCGGCGATCTGCCCCAGTCGCTCATCGACGAGCTTGACGGGCTGAAACGCAAAGCTGCTGCATCATGGCGGAATTGAGCGGAGAGCGCTACGCACTGGTCACCGGCGCCGCCTCCGGCATAGGAGCTGAATTCTGCCGCCAGCTGCTCGAACGCGGCTGGAAAGTTATGATGATTGACAGGCAACCATGCTCCGGGCCGCTGTCGCTTCAGGTTGACCTGACCGATCCCGACGCGGTGGACCGCATCATGGATTGGACGCGGTCGCTTGGCATAGTTCCCGACCTGCTCATAAATAATGCCGGCATCTTTGACTTCCGCCATGTGTGTGACCTCACTCCTAGACGCATTGACCTCTACGTGGACCTGCACATGCGCTCGCTCACGCAACTATGTCGCGCCATGGTGCCGCTGATGGCCTCCCGCGGCTCCGGCATGGTGCTCAACATGAGTTCCATGAGTTGCTGGATGCCGATGCCGGGCATAGCCATGTATGCCGCCACCAAAGCCTATATCCGCGCATTTTCGCGCGCCCTTCGCCTCGAAGTCCGTGATCGCGGCGTGAGCGTCACGGTGGCTTGTCCGGGAGGCATAGCCACCGACCTGTTCGGCCTGCCGCGCAATCTGCAAAAACTCGGAGTACGCGTCGGAGCACTCTACACACCGCGCCGATTTGTCCGCTGCGCGCTGCGCGCCACCTTCCGCCACCGCAAGCAGTATATCAACGGGGCTATAAACCGCCTGGCCATAGTGGCCGTGGGCGCACTCCCCGACTTCCTACGCAAACAAGTAAACCGAATTATCAAGAATATAAACGAATGAAGACAGTCATAGTCACCGGTGCTTCAGGCGGCATCGGCAGTGCCATAGTCAATGATCTATTGGCCAAAGGATACCGCGTCATAGGGGCCTGCCGCCACCCGGAACAGCTGCCCGACGATCCGGCGCTCGGGCGCCTGAAACTCGATCTGTCGAGCTTCGACTCAGTGCGACAGGCGGCGGCATCGCTCGCCGGCATGGAGATCTGGGGCATAATCAACAATGCCGGCATCATGCCCGTGAGGCAGACCGTGATCACCGCCGACGGCCTTGAGCGCACCTATCAAGTCAACTATGCCTCGACGCGCCTGTTTACAGAACTGCTGCTGCCACAGGTGACAGAAGGTGGAGTCGTGGTGTTTACAAGCTCCGTGGCCCGCAAATGCGCCGGTCCGACAGACCATGCGCCGGAGCGCGCCGCCGCAGCCACCAATCCCTGGTCACGCTTCTGCGCCTACGGGCGCACCAAGCGGTTGCTCTGTCAACTCACCGTGCAAATGGCCTCCGAGCTTGCTCCCCGCCGCATCAGGGTCAATGCCGCCACCCCGGGGGTGGTCGACACAGGGTTGCTGCGTCTGGGCTGGAAGGTGGTCGACAAGCTCGCCGACCTGATCTTCAGACCTCTCATCTCCACTCCCGCCGAAGGAGCCGTGGCCGCCATGCGTGCATTCGACTCGCCCGGCACCGCACAGCTTTTCTGCCAGCGCGGCCCAATAGCGTTCTGATAGATTTGTGCAATCACGCGGAAAATGGTAATTTTGCCACATGAATGAACTGACATCGCTTTTACAGGAATATCATCTGCTCGGACTCACCATCGGTCTGCTCACATTTCTGGTTATCGGGATATGCCACCCGCTTGTGATCAAGGGTGAGTACTACTTCGGCACACGCTGCTGGTGGGCGTTTCTGGTCACGGGCCTCGTGTCGCTTGCCGCCGCGCTGGCTGTGGCCGACGTGCTCTGGTCATCGCTGCTCGGTGTGTGGGCATTCAGTATGTTCTGGAGCATCAAGGAACTGTTTGAGCAGCGTGACCGCGTGAACCGCGGCTGGTTTCCCGCCAATCCAAAAAGGAAAAACAAGAAATAATGATAACCGACTATATTTACTGGACTGTAAGGCCCGAGATCTTCTCGTTCGGGCCATTTGAACTCGGACCCAATACGCTATGGACCGCAGTGCTCCTGCTCATCGCGTTGCTTGCCGCCGATCTTTTCGGCTGGCGCCGCTCGGCGGCACGATGGCAGAAGGGGCATAGCACCGGAAGTCCACGCCCTTCATATCCATGGGTCAATCTCGTGGTAATCAGCCTACTGATACTTTGGATAATCAAACTGATACCCGGTGCACGTCAGGCAGCCATCGAATTTGGCCCCGTGACCATGCGCTGGTATGGACTGATGTTTCTGGTCGGATTTACGGCCGGCTACTTCATAGAGCGCCGCATCTATCGCCATGAGGGCGCTCCCGAACGCTGGCTCTCCTCACTGCTGATATGGGTGGTGGCCGGCACCATCATCGGTGCACGTCTGGGCCACTGCTTTTTCTATGAATGGGACTATTACAGCGCCCACCCTGAAAAGATCATAGCCTTCTGGGAAGGCGGACTGGCCAGCCACGGGGGTACCATCGGAGTGATACTCTGTGTGTTCGGTTTCAGTCGGTTCACAGCCCACCGCCCCGCGCTCTGGACATTTGACCGCCTCGTGATACCAATAGCCCTGGTTGGTTGCCTGATCCGTCTGGGCAACCTCTTCAACTCCGAGATCTTCGGCCACGCCACCACCCTGCCCTGGGGCTTCATGTTCCCCCTGAGCCGCGAATGGCAGCAAGTCTACGCACCTTACGGACAGGCATGCCACCCCACTCAACTCTATGAAGCCGCATGCTATCTGGTGCTCTTCGCAGTGCTTATGATCATGTATTGGCGCTACCACGCCGAGCGCCGTCCGGGCCTGATACTCGGAACATTCTTCATCGGCTGCTTCCTGCCCCGCATACTCATAGAGTTCGTGAAAAATAATCAGGAGGCATTTGAAGACTCCATGTTGCTCAACATGGGCCAGCTGCTCAGTGTACCTTGCGTGCTGGCCGGAATCGTGCTGGTGTGGTATGCCCTGAGCCGACCTGCCGTCAAAGTGGACTATCCTGATAAATTTCCCGATGAACCCGATGCTCAACGCAACTGATGCCCTGCCTGCGGCACTGACACTCGTAGCGCTGCTTCCCGCCATCTGGCTCCTTACTTTCTATCGCGCACGCGTGGCCTCGGTAGGCCGTGCCGTGAAGCGCACACCCGCCGCCTCGGCTTCAGCAGTCGATTCCGCGTCGGTGGTGGTCTGCTCGGGCAATGATGCCGAAGCCCTGGAGCGCCTGCTTGACTCTCTGTTTGCCCAAGAATTTGACGGACAGATGGAAGTCATAGTGGTCAACGACGGCAAGAGCGAAGACGTGAAAGACGTGGTGACCCGAATGAAGCACCTGCGCCACCTCCCAAACCTCTACATCACTTTCACCCCTCCCGGCGCACGCAATGTGAGTCACCGCAAGCTCTCCATCACCCTCGGTGTCAAGGCAGCCCACTATCCCGTGGTGGTGCTGATAGATGAGCAGGCCTCCATTCCGTCACGTCGCTGGCTCGCCGCCATGATGTCGCCCTTCGCCGATCCTGATGTGCAGATAGTGCTCGGATCGGCCCTGCCTGACCATACCGCCGACGTGAAGAAAGGGTGCCGCCGCTATCGTGCCTTCACCCACGCTGCCGATGCCGTGGCATGGCTCTCGGCCGCACTGCGCGGCGCTCCCTACCGCGGCTGCGGAGGCAATCTGGCCTACCGCACCGACTTTTTCTTCCGCAGCAAGGGATTCAGTTCGGCACTCAACCTTCGCGACGGTGACGATGACATATTCATCAACCGCGTGGCCACCGGCTCCAACACTGCCGTGATGATCGCACCGGAGACCCTCATCACCTACTCCCGCCCATCGTCGCGCAGCGAGTATCGCAGCCGCCGTCCGCGCCGCTTCTTCACCGCGGCCATGCTACGTCGCTCCACGCCCCTCTTCTTCGGATTCAGTTCACTGATGGCGTGGCTCTTCGCGGCTCTCAGCATTGCAGCCATAGTGCTGGCCATAATCGCCCGTGACTGGACCACAGTGGGTGTGGCAGCGACAGTGACACTTGGCGTGTGGCTCGGGCTTATGTTCACCTGGCGCGGAGTGCTGCGCGCACTCGGCAGCCGTCCGGCACTGCTGACAGTGCCCTGCATGATGCTGAGGCGTCCGTTTACTAACATACACCACAAGTGGCTCGCACACCTGCGTCGCAAAGAATACTATACCTGGGGGTGAACAAAACCATTATTACACGGGTTATAAAGTTATTCATCACCATTAACGCTTTGCAACGAAATGAAAAAGATAACTCTCGCCGCACTCCTTACCGCTTCAGTAAGTTCATTCACGCTCCATGCCCAGAAAGTGGAGTCCCTCAAGTATGGCAACATGGACCAGTGGGTCACCCGCGACATCAAGGAGTCGAGAGTGATCGGCGGTAACACTAAGCAGGTTTTTGAAATCGGGCCCACCCAGCACTTTGACGGAGCCAAGGCCTACACTCCCCTCGGCGGATCACCATGGGCCACAAGCAATGTCTATGCCAAAGTAATGGGGGTGGTCAAGACAAGTAACGCCGTCTTCCCGCAACAGCGTGGATCCGGCAAATGCGCACGCCTCACCACCATACTCGAAAGCTGCAAGGTGCTCGGCCTCTTCGACATCGAAGTGCTCGTGTCAGGCTCGATATTTCTCGGCCAGATGATGGAGCCGATCAGCTCCACTTCCAACCCTTACAGCAAAATGGAGATGGGCATACCGTTCACAAAGCGCCCCACCGCACTCCAGTTTGACTATAAGCTCGTAGACCCCGAATCGGGCATCCTCACCAGAGCTACCACCGGCTCGAAAAAGACTTATCCCGGACAGGACAGTGCCGACGTATTCATCTACCTGCAGCGCCGCTGGGAAGATGCCGACGGCAACATCCACGCCAAGCGTGTAGGCACCGGCCGCGAACGCTTCCGCGGCAACACACCCTGGACCAACGGACACCGCATCCCGGTGATATATGGCGATGCCACCAAAGACGCCTCCTATCGCCCGTATATGGGACTGCTCAACGGCGAAAAGGCATATTATGCACGCAACTCCAAGGGCAAGATGGTGCCCGTGCAGGAAGAGGGCTGGGACTCGGCAGACGCCACTCCGACCCATCTTATCATGATGGCATCAGCCGGTAGCGGCAACGCCTATGAAGGCCAGCTCGGCATGGAGCTTAGCATCGACAACATTGCTCTCGTCTATTGACCCGATGACCTGATGCGACGATAGACGTGCAGCCGCTTGTCGGCAGGACGCACAATTAATTTTATATATAATAATGTGGGGCACCTTTTTGGTGCCCCGATTTTTTTTCATAATTTTGCAGCCTGAATAATAAGAACACCTTATAAATATGCCTATCAAAAACCTTGTGATAGTGGAGTCGCCGGCCAAGGCGAAAACCATTGAGAAATTTCTCGGAAAGGACTATAAAGTTCTCTCCAGCTATGGCCATATACGCGATCTGGCCAAGAAGAGTTTCTCGCTGGAAGAGAATGCCGAAGGTCGACGTGATTTTACTCCCAACTACGAAATACCCGATGAAAAACAAGATCGTGTGCGCGAACTGAAAAACGCTGCAGCACACGCAGAAACCGTGTGGCTCGCATCTGATGAGGACCGTGAAGGAGAAGCCATAGCCTGGCACCTGAGCGAAGTGCTCGGACTGGATCCGACCAAGACGCGCCGCATAGTGTTTCACGAAATCACGAAAGACGCTATACTCCACGCCATAGCCAATCCGCGCACTATCGACATTAACCGCGTCAACGCACAGCAGGCACGCCGAGTGCTTGACCGCATAGTCGGATTTGAACTCAGCCCCGTGCTCTGGAAGAAGATCAAGCCCGCCCTGTCGGCCGGACGCGTGCAGTCAGTGGCCGTAAGACTCATAGTGGAGCGCGAGGAGGAAATCAAGAATTTCACCCCAGAGGAATATTTCCGCGTTACGGGACGCTTCACCACCCCTGATGGTACCCCGCTACGCACCGAGCTGAGCCGCCGTCTGCCTGACATCAGCACCGCACGACGCTTCCTTGACGACTGCGCCGGAGCCGACTTCACCGTCAACTCGGTGACAGTGCGTCCGGCACGCAAAAGCCCCGCACCTCCTTTCACCACCTCGACCCTGCAACAGGAGGCTGCCCGCAAGCTCGGATTCACCGTGAGCCAGACCATGAGCGTGGCCCAGCGGCTCTATGAGGCAGGTCATATCACGTATATGCGAACGGACTCGGTCAACCTGTCAAAACTGGCCATAGACACCATTTCGCGCGTGATCACCGACAATCTCGGAAAGGAATACCTGCACGTGCGCCATTACCACACAAGTTCGAAGGGAGCACAGGAAGCACACGAGGCCATACGTCCCACCTATGCCGACGTGGAGACCATCGACGGCAACCAGCAGGAGAAGCGACTCTACACGCTGATACGCCGACGCGCCATAGCCTCGCAAATGGCTGATGCCGAAATCGAGCGAACCACAGCTGAAATCGGGGTGAGCACCCGCAGCGAACACTTCACTGCTCAGGGCGAAGTGATCAAATTTGACGGCTTCCTCAAAGTCTACATGGAAGGACGTGACGACGACCCGACTGATGACCAGACTGACGAAACCACCCTGCCGCAGCTCAACGAGGGCGACAAACTCACCGAAGTGGAGATCGCAGCCATGCAGCGCTACACTGTGCACCCGCCCCGCTTCACAGAAGCCGCTCTGGTCAAGAAGATGGAGGATCTCGGCATAGGCCGTCCATCGACCTACGCACCCACTATCTCGACCATACAGCAACGTGAATATGTGGAAAAAGGAGACCGCGAAGGCACGGAGCGCAACTTCGTCACCTTCACTCTCACACCTGACGGCAAGGTGAGCGAGGAGACCCGCACCGAAATAGTCGGCAGTGACCGCGGCAAGCTACTGCCCACCGACATAGGCGTGGTGGTCAACACTTTCCTGGCTGAATATTTCCCCGACATTCTTGACTATAACTTCACCGCACGGGTGGAGGAGCGCTTCGACGAAATCGCCGAAGGCAAACTGGCCTGGCAGGAAGAGATCGGCGAATTCTACTCCGGATTCCACCCCGAAGTTGAAAAAGCCCTCAATGTGCGCCTGGAGCACCGCGTGGGTGAACGTATACTCGGCACTCATCCCGAGTCAGGCAAGCCGGTCAGCGTGAAGATAGGCAGATTCGGTCCTCTGGTGCAGATAGGTGATGCCGATGCTGACGAGAAGCCGCAGTTCGCATCTCTGCTCAAGGGCCAGAGCCTGGCCACCCTGACGCTGGAAGACGCGCTGAAGCTTTTTGAGTTCCCGCGCACCATCGGCGAATATGAAGGTAAGGACGTGACTGTGGCCATCGGCCGATTCGGACCCTACGTGAAACATGACGGCAAGTTCGCATCAATTCCGGCAAGCATGGCACCCACAGCTATATCGCTCGACGAAGCCATAGAGCTTATCGAAGCCAAGCGCCGGGCTGAGAAAAACAAGACCATCAAGACGTTTGACTCCGATCCCGAGCTCCAGATACTCAACGGACGCTTCGGCCCCTACATAGCCTACAAGAAAGAAAACTACAAAATACCGAAAACGGTGGAAGATCCCGCTGCACTGACCGAAGAAGAGTGCCGCGAAATCATAGCCTCACAGGCTGACAAACCCAAAAAATCGGCTACACGCAAGTCCACCGCCCGCAAGAAGTAAGCAATGAAGCAGCAGTCTATCCCGTTTAAACCTGATGTGGTGCGTACATTTACCGCCACAGAGGGCGATCCCGCCACCCTGCTCCCGTTTATCGAAGCGAAGTTTCCGGAACTGAAGCGTACTCGGTTGAAGCAGATGCTGACCCACCGTCAAGTCAAGCTCGGAGAGTCCGTGGTGAGCCAGTTCAATCTGGAGGTTAAGCCGGGCGACACGGTCAGCGTCAACCTGACCCGCGAGTTTCAGGAATTCAGCCATCGCCGTCTGCGCATTGTCTATGAAGACGACGATCTGATAGTGGTACACAAGGGCTACGGCCTGCTCTCAATGGCAGGAGACGGACCCGAGAAGCAGGAGACAGCATATTCGATACTGCGCGATTATGTGAAGAAAAAGAATCCTGCTAACAAGATCTTCATAGTGCACCGCCTGGACCGCGACACAACCGGCCTGATGCTCTTTGCCAAGACTCGCGAGGCTAAAGACACACTCCAGTTCAATTGGAACGCCATGGTCCTTGACCGGCGCTATGTGTGCGTGACCGAAGGCTGCCCGGAACCGACCGAGGGAGTGGTGAACACGCGCCTGCTCGAAAATTCGCGTCACGAAGTCTATGCACTGCCGGCAGACCGCGAAGAGGGACAGCCTGCGGTGACCCATTACCGCACACTCGGCGTAGGCCGCTCCAGACTAAGTCTTGTGGAATGCCGTCTCGACACTGGCCGCAAGAACCAGATCCGAGTGCATATGAAGGAACTCGGAGTGCCCATAAGCGGCGACCGCCGTTATGGCGGTCACCCGTCGCCAATACACCGCATGGCCCTCCATGCACTCACTTTACGCTTCATTCACCCGGTGACGCGTAAGGAGATGAGTTTCACGTCACAAATACCGACGGCATTTACACGCCTCACCGGCCGCCTGGAAAATCCCGCCTGACACAACGACTACTCTCCACTGTTGCGATGAGCATAATCCGTCACACTGTCATCACCATTATCACACTGATCTGCGCGCTTACCGGTACGATACAGCACGTTTCGGCTGCGACCAGACAAGCTGCGACTCCTGCTGAGCTCATATTGCGTCAGCACCTTGACTCATTGGCTAAAGCCAACACGGCCGCAGAGAGCCTGATAATGATCTATGATGTGATCGACCTGATCCCAAGAGAGACAATGGCACCGATAGCGGCAATGCTCTATGAACTCGCACGTAACGATGGAGGTGACAGCGGCGCTCTTGACGTGCTACGTGTGCTCACTCCCATCTACGCATCGGACTCAATGGCTCTGGGCCGTATGCTCAAAGAGGCGCAGAAATATCCGGAGTCGGACGAACGTGAGGAAACGATACTACTCATAAATATATATCTGGTACGTCTGGAGGCTAAACATGAAAGCAGCACCCAGCGCCGCGAGAAACTGGCCGATATGATTTCGCCCGAAGGACACGTAATCGGCACAGATCATTATGACCGGCTGCTGAAGCTATTCACGATCTGCCTCTATATCCGTGAGGAAACACAGGGCACTCTCCTGGCCGAGCACATAGGCTATCTGGATCATGCAATGCAGAACAAACCGCTGACCACCTTTGCCATACGAAAGCACTATGCGCAGATGAAAGCCGAAGTGTTTACCGGGAACTCCGAACCGGAGGCCGCCATTGCCGCCGACCAGGAGCTGCTCAAGGTGCTTGACGAGATAGAGAAAGCCTACGAGATTCACGAACGAAAGCACATGGCCCTGCACTGGACCCGCTACGACGCCTATTGCCGGCTGCTGCGCAACGCCCTCGACGTGGATTCGGAAGATCCGATACCCTATTACCGCAGCGTCAACGCTCTGGCTGATTCGATTCCTGACGTGCGCGCCGTCTACAACGAAACCCATTATCCCGACATCTATTATCTGCTCGAGAAGAAGCGTTACAGGGAGGTGCTGCCGATGATGCTCACCCGCATTGCCGACGAAAAGGACGATGACCAGCGTCGCTTCCTGCTTCACAGGCTAATGACCATGGCTAAGGAAACGGGCGACAAAACGCTGCTACTTAAGTCGGTAAAGGACTACATTCCATTGCTCGAATCATATGTAAGCCGCAAGACCGACGAGAGCACACGGGAGATGGAGATCATATATCGACTTACAAAGATGCGCAAGCAATCCGTTGAATCTGAGATCGAGTCACACCGCCTGTCAAGCAGACACTATCGCCGCTCCATGGCTTTCATAACTGGAGCCATAGTATTGATGATCACTGCTATAATAGTGCTTCTGGTGCTGGTGTTCCGATTCATAAAGCTATCAAAAGCTCTGCGCCGGTCAAATCTCAAGCTACTGGCCCGCCGCAATGAATTGCGCCACGGAAGTGACGAACTGCTCGGCGCAATAAAGATGGCAAACAAGGCAGAGGAAAACAAAAACGCTTTCATTAAATACATTTCGTCCACCATATCACTGCCGCTGAGTTCAATCATGGAGTATTCCACGCTGATTGTTGACGGATTAGACAAAAGCAAACGTTTATTTCTCGAACGCTTTACCACAGTAATGCAGGAAAATTCCGATCAATTGCGTGCCACAGCCGCCAAACTTCAGGAACTGGGCCGCACCGGCGACACACAGATACAACCTTCAAACCAACCGGAAAATCATGATGATATTTCTTAATCTTAATAAAAAGATGTTGAGATTCGTGACGGCACTCATGCTCATCTGTGCCCTCCCGCTTCATGCCAGTACCGACCGCAAGAGGCTTCACCAGCATGACACCCGCGACAAACTGATACAATCGCTCGGGTTTGCAAAAAGCGCCACCGACAGCATCATGCTGCTATATAATATCTATGACCTGTCAAGCGAAAGCCAAGCCGACTCAGTGGCCACACGCTTATATGAACTGGCCAAAACCAACAAATTTGACGATGTGGCCATTGACATACTCCGCGACATGGCCCAGATGCATCTCGATGACAACGAATTGCTGAAAAAGATACAGCGCACGCTCGAGCATGATTTTCCACCGTCAGATCTCCAGAAGGAAACCCTCATCTACGTAAAATTATACCGCGCATATATTGAAATGGGCCAAACTCCGGAAAAAGAAATGCGCGAAAAGATTGTGAAGATAATAAATCACTACGGTGCCGAATACTCTTCCGATCCATATGAAAGACTGATGCAGCTGTTTCTGCAGTGTACATTCATAGGCCATGAAACTCAGGGCGGACTCCTGACTCAATATCTCGACCAGCTCGAAAGTCAGCTCAAGAGTATACCCCATCAATCGGAAAAACTCACTGCCCGCCTATATCGCCAGAAGGCCTACTCATATACAGTCAATGCAGACTCCAAAAGGGCCGTAGAAGCCGATCGCAAACTCCTTGACATATACGACAAGATCGAACGCATCAATGCGAAACAAGGACGCCCTTACCGCAGCCTTGACCGCTTCCGCCACAATTCTTTCTGCCGTATGCTCACCAACTATCCGGCACTGACAATCAACGAAGTCGACAGCATCTATAACCGAATTCTCGAGATAGAGGCTAATAATCCCAACCTGTCGGACTATGAGCACGTGGTGCCGGGTTACAAAGTGTTCCGTATGTTGGCTCACGGCGACTATGCTTCAGCAATAGAACCACTCCGGACTATAATAGCGACCGAGAAAGACCATATCAACCGCCGCCTGCTACTCAAGCAACTGATCATAGCCTCACAGGCCGCCGGGCGTAAGGACGTGCAACTCGAGGCCGCCACCGAATATGTCAACTCCATGAGGGAATATCTTGACTCGAAACTGGGCGAGATCATACGCGAGCTGCAAATTATCTACGATGTGGACCATCTGCAGTCCGATTCGGCCAAAACAGAGCTTAAAATACAGCAGCAGATAGGTGAGCGGCACAACATAATCATCATGATCGTGATCATGATCTCCATAGTGCTGGTAATGATACTGATCGTGTTCATACTGCTCTATCGCCGATATAACAAGTTATCACACAGTCTATTTACGGTCAATGAAAAGCTCCATGCCAAGCACAATGAGATGCTTATGCGCACCAATGAGTTGCGCGAGGCCATAGATGAAGCCACCAAAGCCGAACAGCAAAAAGCATCGTTCATCAAATATATATCGTCCACAATACTGCTGCCGCTACGCTCCATGATGAATTATGCCGACCGCATCATCAAGTCGGCCAAAAACGACGAAAAGCCTTTCCTGCAACGCTTTGCCGGAATAATCCGCGAAAATTCCGAATCGCTGAGCCGCATAGCTTCACGGCTACAGAAACTCTCAAAAGAGTCTGAATGACAGCAACACCGCAATCTCCCCGCCGGGGAGCCGGACGATTCGCTCCATCGCCAACCGGGCGTATGCACCTGGGCAACGTTTTCGCAGCCCTGATGTCGTGGCTGGCCGCACGTCACGAAGGACTGCGGTGGATACTCAGGATCGAGGATCTGGACCCACAGCGCTCACGGACTGAACACGCTCAACTCATTGAAGACGACCTGCACTGGCTCGGACTTGACTGGGACGAAGGCGGACTTGCGTCAGTCGGTCCTGACGGACCATATCGTCAGAGCCTGCGCGGAGATATTTACGAAGAGCAGCTGAACCGCCTCCGCGCCACCGGACTGACATATCCCTGCAGCTGCACCCGCGCCGACATTATGGCCACACAGGCACCACACCAGTCTGACGGACGAATAATCTATAGCGGACACTGCCGCCCTACAGTAATGCCCTGCCACTCCGTCGCCGAACTATCTCGGCCACATGCCATAAGGCTATATGTGCCTGATAACGAGATTAGTTTCACAGACAGAGTCTACGGGCCGCAGACAGTGAATCTGTCAAAACACTGCGGTGATTTCGTGATACGCCGCGCCGACAGAGCCTGGGCCTATCAGCTCGCAGTGGTTATAGACGATGCACTGATGGGAGTGACTCAGGTAGTGCGAGGATCAGATCTGCTTCTCTCGTCAGCCCAACAGATCTATCTCTACCGTCTGCTCGGATTCACACCGCCGGAGTTCATGCACGTGCCGTTGATCTGCAATGAGGAAGGGCGCCGCCTGAGCAAGCGAGATCTTGATATGAATATGTCGGAACTGCGCCGCCGACATACTCCAGCCGAAATCATCGGTATGTGTGCCCACCGCGCAGGGCTCATCGCCACTCCCGATCCATGCAGCCCTTCAGATCTTCTTCCACTTTTCTCTCCCTCACGGCTGACACACTGATATATACAAATGCCTTCTTTTAGACAAAGAGCATCTGGAATGGCCAGCAGACAAGGCCGAGCACAATCGAGATCATGAGGCACCATGCCGCACCCTCCGAAGCCCGGCGGGCACCCTCGATATCGCCCTCATTGTACTTCTTGCTGACGCGCGCTGAAAAAATTATGCCGATTATTCCGGCTGGCAGACAACAGCAGACAGTGGCGAGTACGTTCCACGGCAGATATGTCTGCGGCATCGGTTCTGCCGCAGAGACGGAACTTTGCTGAGAAGGAGTAGGGGAGGGGGCTGCACCCCACGATGCCGATGCATATGTCTGCTGTGGTTGGGGTTGAGGCTCAGCCTCGGCCGAGGCTTCAGCTTCGACCTCTACGGCCGTTACTTCCTCAGCTTCACTGACCACAGGGTCAACCGTGGCAGCGTCTTCCGGGAGCAACGATGCCAACTCGGGCACTTCAGTGATAGTAACCCATTCGGGCAACCCCTTGTGCCACACTTTCAGCGAAGGCGACACTACTCCGAGTTCAGCGATCTCTTCGGGAGTGAACGGGCCGCGCGGCTGCCCGTTGACGATTATCCAGTATATTTTCATCAGAAGAATTTAAAACCGGGCTGTTTGAGTATATCGGCCAGCAGATTGTTGGCCAGACGGCTCGCACCGATGCGGAAATATTCGTTTGTAAGCCACTGCTCTCCGAGCACCTCTTTAATAATGGTGTAGTAATTGACAGCATCGGCAGTGGTGCGTATACCACCGGCCGCCTTGAATCCGACCATGATATCGGTCTTTTCATGATATTCCTTGATGCACTGAGCCATCACATAGGCAGCTTCGAGCGATGCACCGGGATAGCCCTTGCCGGTAGAGGTCTTCAGGAAATCAGCACCGGCATAGAGTGCGAGCACCGAAGCAGCCTTGATATTTTCGGCACTCTGGAGAGCACCCGTCTCAAGTATTACCTTGAGCTTGCCGCCACGACACACTTCCTTCAGTTCAGAGATCTCGTCGGCCACCTCCTGATAATCGCCGTCGAGGAAGTTACCAATATTCAGCACGATGTCAATCTCGTCAGCACCACCGTCGACAGCCAGAGCCGTTTCGGCCACCTTCACTTCGATGAATGTCTGGCCAGAGGGAAAACCACCACTCACTGCGTCGATCTCTACGGAGCTGACATCGAGCACTGTGCGCACCTCCTGAACAAATGCCGGATAGACGCATATGGCAGCTACGTTGGGTAATTCCGGATATTCGTTTTCAAAAGCGTTGACACGCTCGGTAAATTCAGCCACCGAACGGGGCGAGTCAGTGGTGTTGAGCGTGGTCAGGTCGATGCTGCTGAAGATGAACTTCATCACATCGTCGGTCATGTTGGCGGCAGCATGGTCGGCTATGATGCGCTCCACAGCGGCCTTGACCTCATTGTCGTCGGTCGTGACGCGCGAATCGATCACGGCCTGGTGATATTTGTCGATTTCTTCCATATTCGGTTATGTTATTAATGCAAAGTTACACAATATTTTTATATCGGTAAAAAAAAACGGCTGTCATCACGACAGACCGTTAATTCTAAACCTTAAATCTAATATCAAAAAACACAGTGCAAATACAGTAAAGACAACATTAAAACACGTGGCTGCGTGAATGGTTCGCGGCACGCAGACTCCGTTAACTTTATTTAACTTTTGTAATATGGGCTAATTTTGTAATTTTGAGGCCTTAAAACCAACAAACACTTCAATTCACAATGAGAATAAAAATTTTAGTTATCGACGATGAAGAGTCTATCTGCGAGATCCTGAAATACAATCTCGAGAAAGAAGGCTATGAAGTGGACACCGCCCTGTCGGCAGAGGAGGCCCTGGAAATGGACCTGCCTTCCTATTCCCTCTTTATCGTAGACATAATGATGGACCAACTCAGCGGATTTGATTTTGCAAAGAGGCTGAAAAACAATGATGATGTGGAAAATACGCCCATCATCTTCTGCTCGGCGCTCAGCGGTGAAGACGACACCGTAATGGGCCTCAACATCGGTGCCGATGACTATATTACCAAACCATTCAAGATACCTGAAGTGCTTGCACGCGTGCGCTCGGTGTTACGCCGCAGCCACGTGACACGCGATATTGCGCAGATTCGCAAGGAAGGACGTTATGAAGCCGACATTGTGTTCCACGGTCTGCGCGTCAACCGCAATCGCAAGGAGTGCATGATCGATGGCGAACCCCTCGCACTTAGCCGTACAGAATTTGATCTGCTCCTATTCTTCCTCACACACCGCAACCGCATCTATTCCCGCGAAGAGATCATCAATGAAGTGTGGGACAAGAACGTTGTGGTCACCAACCGTACCGTAGACACCAACCTCACGCGTCTTCGCAAGAAGCTCGGCTCATACGGCAAGCATATTGAAACCCGCGTGGGATTCGGCTATGGCTTTAAAGAAACGGCTTAAATATCAGTGGAGGCTTTTTATTCCACTGGTGACCATGCTATGGCTGATCATCGGCTGCATGGCCTTTTACTCCTATCGTAAAGAAAAAGAGTCAAAACTCGAACGTATCGAGTGGCAGCTCACCAACATCAACCGCTCGATACTCGGCTCCTACGATGGTGGCGACAATGATCTGTCGGAATTCGTCAGATTCATTGACCGCTTTTTCAGCAATTCTCTATATGACGACGTACACATAGCCGTATACAACAGCTATGGACGCCTCATTGCCCAAAACGGATCTCAGGACATGGACATTTTCCCCCACACTTCACACATGAGCCACGAAGAAGTCGAGGGAGTTGAGCTGAGACCATCGCCGACCAACCCCGACGAACTGCTATTCTATTCATCGATGCGCAGCTCGGACGGCCAACTGTGTGTACACACTTCCATGCCATACACAGTAGCGGTTGAGCGTGCTGTAGACTATAATCCCGTGGTGTGGGTGTTTGTGATAATACTTGCTGTGCTCGCCACAGTCATCTCCTATCTGTCGACACTTCACTTGAGCCGCAGTGTGTATCTGCTCCGCGACTTCGCCCACCGTGCCGCCTCAGGAGATCCGCTGCCGCAAGACATCGGCACATTGCAATTTCCCCACGATGAACTTGGCGAAGTGTCGCAGCAGATAGTCAACATCTATCGCACGAAGGACAAAGCTCTGGCACGCAGCGAACACGAACATCAGATGGCACAGCGCGCCACCGAAGAAAAGTCGCGCATCAAGCGCCAGATGACCAATAATCTCAACCATGAGCTGAAAACTCCTGTAGGCATTATCAAGGGCTATCTCGACACCATCATCTCCGACCCCGACATTCCCCCCACATTGCGCGACAGCTTTTTGAAAAAAGCTCAGGCTCACACTGATCGTCTGTCGGATCTGTTGAAGGATATAAGCACCCTGACGCGCCTTGACGAAGGCTCAAATCAGGTCGAAATCTCTGATTTCAACTTCTATGAACTCGCCCTCAACATAGCCAGCGATCTGGAAGTATCGAAAGTGGCAGGCAACATGACCTTCAGTTTCGACATACCTGAAAACTGCTGGGTACAGGCCAATTTCAGCCTCGTGTCAAACGCCATACTCAACCTGGTGCGCAACGCTGCAGCCTATTCCAAGGGCACAGCCATCAACCTCAGGCTGGTGGAAGAGTCGGAGGTGGACTACACGTTCTCTTTCTCTGACAATGGTGTGGGTGTGGCTAACGAACATCTGCCCCACCTGTTCGAACGCTTCTACCGCGTAGATGAAGGCCGTGCACGCAAGAGCGGCGGCACCGGACTCGGACTCTCGATCGTGCAGATCACATTCAATACGCTCGGAGGCACCATCAGCGTACACAACAAAGTTCCTCACGGTCTTGAATTCGTCTTCACGCTACCTAAAGGCAAGACTCCGGACGATGAATAAAGAAACACATATCATATCCCATATATATACATACCAACATTCTGACCATGAACGTACTTGACCGCTTCCTTGACTATGTGAAGTTCGACACCCAGAGTGACGAACTCACCAACATGACTCCCTCCACCCCGGGTCAGCTCAAATTTGCGGAATATCTTAAAGAAAAAGTGGCCGAACTCGGCCTCACTGAAATAACCCTTGATGAAAACGGCTATCTGATGGCCACATTGCCGGCCAACGTCACCGACCGTCAACTCCCCACAGTCGGCTTCATAGCTCACCTCGACACATCGCCTGACATGAGCGGCCGCCACGTCAATCCCCGCATTGTCAAGGGCTATGATGGCAAGCCAATCACCCTCAATGCCGAAAAGGATATAGTGCTTTCGCCCGACGAAT
>CAZKRV010000005.1:27067-28506 GCA_964555345.1 uncultured Bacteroides sp. | reverse complement strand
GCTTCTCGGCCATCAACGCCCTCACCCTCTCGCCTGCCCTGTGTGCCGTGTTCCTCAAGCCACATGCCAATGAGCCACACCAGTCACTCGGACAGCGCATGGCCGACAACTATAAGGAAGCCTACGCCTCATCGCGCCGCCGCTTCGCTTTCCACCCCGCCATCACCACAATCCTGCTCGTGGCCACCATCGTGTTCATGGTGCTCGGCTGGTACTCTGACGGCAACTACCTCCACCTTGCCATTGCTGCCGTGGTGGCCATCGTAGCCCTGATCGGACTCTTCGGACGCCGCTTCAAGGACGCATTTGAAGCTACCTTCAATAAGCTCCTCGGTGGATACCGCCACGTGTCCAACTTCTTCATGCGCCACAAAGTGTCATCGGCCATAGCCGTTGTTGCCACCATCGGCATACTCGTCTGGCTCATGGGCACCACACCTACCGGCATGGTTCCTGAAGAAGACACCGGCACAATATTCTGTATGGTCGATATGCCTCCGGGCACCTCGCAGGAGCGCACCATCGACGTGCTCAATCAGGTCGAAAGTGTTCTTGACAAAATCCCTGCTGTGGAATATAGCCAGATGATTGCCGGCTATAGCTTCATAGCCGGCCAAGGCTCAACCTACGGCACCTTCATCATCAAGCTCAAGAACTGGGCTGACCGCGACCAGGAGACTGAAAGCGCCAACGCCGTGCTCCGCCAGATCTACGGCATGACCGCCCAGGTGGTTAAAGACGGCCGCGTGGTGGCATTTGCGCCCCCCATGATCACCGGTTTCGGTGTCACCAACGGTTTTGAGCTGGAGATGCAGGACCGCACAGGCGGCGACGTCAACGCATTCTTCGCTATCGTGCAAGGCTTCCTGGCCGAGCTTAACCAGCAGCCCGAGATCCAGATGGCCTACACCACCTTCAACCCCACCTTCCCTCAGTACAAGATCGACATCGACGCCGCCAAGGCCAAACAGGCCGGCCTCAGCCCCAGCACCATTCTCTCGGCTCTGCAGGGCTACTATGGCGGTATGTACGTGTCTAACTTCAACCGCTTCGGTAAGATCTACCGCGTGATGATGCAGGCCGCACCCGAATCGCGTGTATCGCCCGAAACCCTTGAATCGATCAAGGTGCGCAACTCCTCCGGCACCATGGCATCGGTGAGCAACTTTGTCACCATCGAGCGCATCTACGCTCCTGACCTGCTCAACCGATTCAACATGTTCACATCGATCTCCGTCACCGGTCAGCCCAACCCCGGCTTCTCGTCGGGTCAGGCACTGGAGGCCATCAAACGCGTAGCCGCCACCACCCTCCCCACCGGCTTCGGCTATGAATATGCCGGCATGACACGTCAGGAATCGCAGCAAGGCTCCAACGCCACCGCCGTGATCTTCGGACTCTGCCTGCTCTTCGTCTACCTCCTCCTCTCCGCTCAGTAC
>CAZKRV010000005.1:0-27057 GCA_964555345.1 uncultured Bacteroides sp. | reverse complement strand
AAAGCTATATCGTGCCATGGTCGGTAATCCTCTCAATTCCGTTCGGTCTGATGGGTTCATTTGTGTTCGCTCAGATTTTTGGCGTTAGCAACAATATCTACTTCCAGATCGCCCTCATCATGCTCATCGGTCTGCTGGCTAAAAATGCTATCCTCATCGTTGAGTTCGCCCTCGAACGCCGCCGCACAGGCATGAGCGTGGTCAACGCCGCAGTGCAGGGTGCTTGCGCTCGTCTGCGACCCATTCTCATGACCTCGATCGCTCTGATCGTGGGCCTGCTCCCGCTCATGTTCTCCCACGGCGTAGGTGCCAACGGCAACCGTGCCCTCGGCGTAGGCTCCATCGGCGGCATGCTCATCGGCATGGTGCTCCAGCTCATCTTCGTCCCGGCCCTCTTCGTGATCTTCCAGAAGATTCAGGAAAAGATCTCGCCCATGAAGTGGAAAGATACCGATAACGCAGGCATCGGTGCCGAAATCGAGCAGTATTCACGCTAATCCATTATCACACCGACAACTCCCCAAATGAACACTTTTTCATCTAAAATAGCTTCAGCAGCCCTGGTGGTGGCATTTGCCGCCACCACCACCAGCTGCCACATCTACAAGAAGTTCGAGATGCCCGACCAGAGCACTCTCGGTCAGGAATATGTCGAGGCTACTGAACAGGAGTCCGACACCACCGCGCTGGGCAACCTCCCATGGCAGCAGGTATTTACTGACCCCGTGCTCGCCGATCTCATCAATCAGGCACTTGAAAACAACAAGGACCTCAACAACGCCCGCCTCAACATCGAAGTGGCCCACGCCAATATGCTCGGTGCACGGCTGAGCTACCTCCCCTCCCTCGCCCTCGCCCCCACCATCAACGGTGCTGCGGCAGGCGGCAGCAAGCTCAGCTGGAATTACCAGATACCCCTGTCGGCAAGCTGGGAGATCGACATCTTCGGCAAACTGCTCAACAACAAATGGTCGGCCGAAGCCGCCCACGCCCAGAGCAAATACTACGCGCAGGCCGTTCGCTCGCAGATCATCGGCGGTGTGGCTAACTGCTACTATGCCATCTCTGCCCTCGAAGCTCAGCTTCAGCTCCAGCGCGCCACAGCCGAAGCCTGGGAGCGCTCCGTCAGCATGATGCGTGACATGAAGGAAGCTGGCTTCACCAACGAAGCAGCTGTGGTACAGAGCAATGCCCAGTACTTCAGCATTCAGGCTTCAATCCGCGACCTTGAGACTGCGGTAGAAGAGGCTCACAACACCCTCTCGCTCCTGCTCAACCAGATGCCGCAACGCTGGGCCATTCAGCCAGGACTGAGCCTGGAACTGCCCGCTGGCTTCCACTCCGGAGTACCAATGAGCGCTCTCGCCGCCCGCCCCGATATCCACGCCTCCGAACGCTCTCTGGCTATGGCCTACTACGCCACCAACCAGGCACGCGCCGCATTCTATCCCGGACTCACCATCACTGCCAACGGCGGCTGGACCGACCATATCGGCAATCTGGTGAAAAATCCCGGACAATGGTTTATCAACCTTGCAGGCACCCTGGCTGCTCCGCTCTTCTCCCGCGGACAGAACATCGCTCGCCTCAAAGCCACCAAAGCCCAGCAGAAGCAGGCTCTCAATAACTTCGAGTATGCCCTGATGAGCGCGTCAGCCGAAGTCAGCAGTGCTCTCACCGCCTATGCCAACAACTCTGCAAAGATCGAAGCGCTTACAGTGCAGACCGAGCAGATGGGCCAGGCAGTCGAGATCACCGAGATCCTCTTCCAGAACCCCTCATCGTCGCAGTCCACCTCCTACCTTGAGGTGCTCACCGCGCAGCAGAACTATCTCGGAGTGCAGATGAACCTCATCAACTCCACCCTCGAGCGCACCCGCTCCATCGTCAACCTCTATCAGGCTCTTGGCGGAGGCCGCTAAATTTACCCACCCACTAATACCTAAGAATCATGATCAGCAATCTGGCTCACGTTGACCCCACTGCCAAGATCGGCAACAACGTGACAATCCACCCCTTCGCATTCATCGATGCCAACGTCGAGATCGGCGACAACACTGTGGTGATGCCCTATGCCAGCGTCATGGCCGGCACCATTGTCGGCTCCGGCTGCAAGATCTATCAGGGCGCCATCGTCGGTGCCGACCCACAGGACTTCCGCTGGAAAGGAGAATCCACCCATTGCTATGTGGGCAACGACACCGTGATCCGCGAACACGTGATCATCAACCGCGGTATCCGTCCCGAAGGTGGCACCCGCATCGGCTCCGGCTGCTTCATCATGGCCAACAGCCATGTCGGCCATGACTCGGTGATCGAGGACAAGGTGGTGCTCGGCAACAACGTCACAGTGGCCGGCGACGTAATCATCGGCACCTGTTCGATCCTTTCCTCAGCCGCCATTGTCCACGAAAAATGCCACGTGGGCAAATGGTCGGTGATCAAGGGCGGCTGCCGCATCGGAGCACATGTGCCCCCGTTTGTGATCATCGCCCACAATCCCGCCACCTTCTTTGGTGTCAACGCCTGGGTGATGAAGAAAAACGGTTTTTCCGAAGAGGAAATCACTGAAATCGCCAAAGCATACCGCCATATGTATCAGTCGGGCACTTCGGTATTCAACGCACTGCAGCGCATTGAAGCCGACGTAAATCCCGGCGAAAACCGCGATGCTATCATCGACTTCGTGCGCGACAACAACCTCCGCATCGTCGGAGCAATCAACGTGGCCGAAGACTGATGACTGGCCGCAGGCTCAAGATCTTCTTCCAGTTCATAGTCCCGCTGATCATATCGGCGGGGCTATGCTATATCTTGTACTCCGACATGGACTGGTCCGACGTGCGCGCCGGACTGACAGGTTGCCGCTGGGAGTGGATAGCACTGTGGGCCGTGATCAATATCGGAGCCATGATATGCCGTGCGGCACGCTGGCGCATACAGTTGCGCGTCATCGGCATCAATCCGTCCATGCCGGTCATGGCTCGCTCCATATTCGGCACCTACGCCGTCAACCTGGTGTTTCCCCGCCTCGGTGAAGTATGGCGCTGCGGCTACGTGGCTCGCCGCGAGCGCTCACAGTTCTCATCTGTCTTCGGATCGATGGTAGCCGACAGGCTGTCTGACACGGCCAGCGTACTGCTCATCACCGCCCTCTCCGTGGTCCTCGCCCGCCAGGCCATGACACGGTTCATGGCTGAAACCGAATTCGGAGCGAAAGTGACCTCGCTGCTCGGCTCTCCGTGGGTCATCGGAGCGCTCGCCGCACTCGCCGTCATTGTCGCCATAGTGTTTATGCTTCCCGGATCTGGCATCGGAGGACGCATACGCTCGATGCTGCACAACGTGTGGGACGGCTTTGTGTCCATATTCCACATGCACCGGGCATGGCTCTGGTTGCTGCTCACCGCCGGCGTATGGGCCGGTTACTTTTGGGCCACATGGGCCTCATTTCTTGCATTTGACTCCACTACGGCCATTTTCGATAATCACGGATCGGTGGCAGTACTTGTAACTTTCGTATTCGGTTCCTGGGCCATGGCTGTCCCATCCAACGGCGGCATCGGCCCCTGGCAAATGGCCGTGATACTCGCTCTCGCCGGCATATACGGCATGGACCGCGGTCCCGCCCTCGCCTACGCCACAATAGTGCTCGCCCTCCAGACTCTCCTATTCATTATCCTCGGATTCTACACCTTCGTTTCAATCGCCCTCTCCCGCCACCACTCCACCACTCCACGCATTCACCCAAATTAAAATCACAACCACATGACACTCAAAAGACTGAAATGCCTCTTCTGTGCACTGATATTGGCATTAGCTATGGCCACCGGACACGCACAGATACTCTCCGCCCTTGCAAACGGTTCTAACTACCAGCTCGTTACTAATTCCGGTTCCACTGAGAATGTAATTCTGCAGAGCACATTCCAAGCAATCAGTGCATCTGGAATCAATGGCTATATTGACCAACCGTCTCAACTTGAATCTGCCGCATGCTACGATCCTCACCAGATCAAGCGATTCAACAAAAAAGCTAAGAAGATCATCAAATCACAAAAGCTTAAAATGGTGCAATCTGCGAATTTAGAAGGCGTAAAGACCGAAATTCACGCAGGTCCGGGCATGATCATAATGCTGAACCAGATTAGTGATGATGGTGACGACATTTCCTCCATAGTCGTTCTCACCGGCACCGCTCCAACTGAATAAATTACGGCTCTGATTTTGAAAATCTATAAGCCGGGAAATGCACTGCGGCATTACGTACGCTATTACTGGACACTGAAATCCGATGAACATTTCAGTGTCCTGACTTTTCCTATAGGTTGTACGCAGATAATATTTCACCACAAGTCACCACTGCGCATTCCTGAGCTGGACACAACCCAAAGCATCTTAACCATCAGCGGACAGGTTAACTTCCCTGCGCATATAGAATCAGACGGAAATCTGGAAATGATCGTGGCTGTGTTTTATCCGCACACGATCGGAATGTTTATCAACACACCGCCGTCGGCATTCTATAACCATGAAATATCAGGATACGATCTTGAGGACAGGCAATTGAATGATGTTGCCGATAAGATATTCAACTGCAGGCACGAAGATGACTGTGTCATGATACTTGAGGAATGGCTCCTGAGCCGGATCCGCCCATCAGTCAATCTCGACAGGATCGGGCATTCACTCTCGCAGCTGCTCCACGATCCTCGCACTTCAGTAGGACACCTCGCCGAATCAGCCTGCCTGAGCCGCAAACAATATGAGAGAATATTCCGCGAATGTGTCGGCATGAACCCGAAAGAATATGCCCGGATAGTTAAGTTTCAGAAATCCATGCTGAGGATGCAATACGGCGATCGCAACTTTGCCGGGATAGCAGCAGAGTGCGGATATGCAGATCAATCACATTTCATCAAGGAATTCAAGGCCATGAGCGGACACACACCGAAATGCCTGCCTGATTACTGCGCACCCTATTCCGACCTCTTCACCACCCCGGCATAATGTCCCGTTTCTTCTATCAGGCGTAGCGGAACGGACGTAATTTTGCATCAAAAAAAGATGATGCAAGAGATCAATCCGGCGGAAACGCCCCGCGCATACGCCTATGAAATGTGGATCAAGGCCCCGATGCCTATGGTGACATTATTCCGCACGCTCGACGTCAGCGACATTCTGCACGTGAGCCGGCGAAAAGGCCTTAAATTCAACATGCTTATGTGCTGGTGCATAGGCAAAGCAGCCTCATTGGTCAAGGAGTTTTACACTCTTCCGGTAGGAGAGAAACTTATAAGATATGATCATATCGCCGTGAACACCATCGTAATGAACCGTCAGGGCGAAGTAAGTTCATGCGACATTCCGTTTATAGACAACCTACAGGAATTCAACAAAGCATATCTCCTTCTGACTGACGAAGTCGCACAAACTTGCCGGAATCACGACATAACGGACCGCATGGTGATCGGCACATCAGCCCTGACACGCCATGAGATCAACGGAGCGGTGGGAATGTATAGCGGCATATTCAACAACCCATTCCTGATATGGGGACGCTACCGCAGATCTTGGTTCAGGACCAAACTTACAGTATCATTCCAGTTTCACCACACGCAAATGGACGGTGCACACGCCGCCCGCTTCCTTGAATTGCTCCAAAGCACCCTCCACCACCTCCGGTCACAGCGCCATCAAAGCACAGTGCCGAAGTGACTCAGGAACCAAGCGGAAATCGACATGTAGATAACCATGCCGATAATGTCGTTGGTAATGGAAATGAAAGGACCT
This sequence comes from uncultured Bacteroides sp., assembly GCA_964555345.1. GTDB lineage: Bacteria > Bacteroidota > Bacteroidia > Bacteroidales > Muribaculaceae > UBA3263. The sequence goes on along the minus strand of CAZKRV010000005.1, from coordinate 21,264 downwards.
GTTGCCAGAGCCGGGTCAATCTTGAAGCGTTCGAGAGTCAGAGGCACGAAAGTGCCGAACACTGAGGCAAATATCACCACAGCAAAGAGCGAGAGAGACACGGCGATGGTAGTGACCTGAGTGGCACCCAGCGTGAAACAGTTATAGATAAACACCATCAGTGCTATTATGCTCGCGTTGAGCAGGCCAACGCCGATTTCCTTGAGAATCTGGCGGCTCGCCTTGGCTATTTCCAGCGAACCGTTAGCCAGACCCTGCACCACGATAGCCGAAGACTGAATGCCGACGTTGCCACCTGTGCCGCCGATCAGCGGTATAAAGAGCGCCATGGCTGGATTTGTGGCAAATCCCTGCTCAAAGTTGCCGAGAATTAGCGAGTTGCAGATACCGCCTGCAATACCGATAAGTAGCCATGGCAGACGGGCTTTGGTCTGTGCGAACCAGGTGTCATCGGTTTCCACGTCAGAGCTAAGACCCGATGCTAACTGATAGTCACGTTCCTGCGATTCGCGCACCTCGTCCATCACGTCGTCGACGGTGATCTGGCCCACAAGGCGGCCGATGGAGTCAACCACAGGCATAGCCACAAGGTCATATTTTTCAAAGTCCTGGGCAACCTCGTCAATCGGAGTGTCGGTCTTCACCGCCACGGGATCTTCCTCCATCACATGTTTGATCTTCGACACCGAAGGGTGTGTCAACATCTTTTTCAGCGGCAGCACACCGCGCAGACGCTCATCGTTGTCGACCACAAACACATAGTATATTTCATCGAGATCTTCGGCCTGACGACGCATCTCCTTGATGCACTCGGGCATCGACCAGTTTTCGTTGACCACGATCATCTCCGTGCCCATAAGGCCGCCGGCGGTGTCTTCGTCATACTTCATCAGGTCAATGATGTCGCCGGCCTGCTCCACGTCGTCAAGCTGCGACAGCACCTCTTCCTGGTCTTCTTTGTCGAGTTCCTGAATAATGTCGACGGCATCGTCCGTATCCATGTGGTCGATCTGCTTGGCAATAACCTCGTTAGGCAGATTATCAAGCAGCTTCTTGCGGTCGTCCTCATCAAGTTCCATGAGCACGTCAGCCGCAGTCTCCTCATCGAGCAGTTTATAAAGGAATTCAGCCTGCTCCAGATCCAGATCCTGATAAAGCTCGGCGATGTCGGCCGGATGCAGACTATCAAGTTCACGGCGTGCCGCATCGCGATCGCCGCGCTCGATTATCGAACGGATCTCTTCCAGATATTCGGGGCTGTACTCTTTCATAAGCACAAAATTACAACAAATCCTCCGAATCTTGCCTCAAAAACGATAAAATTTACTGCGAAATTCGTATATTTGCAGTTCAATACCCAATCATATCAATCCTGCATGAAGACAATTTTCTCCTTACTGACTCTATGTGCGACTACCGTTCCGTCTGCAGTAGCAGCTCAGGGATATGGCACCAACTATCCCGACGGAGCCACCATAACATCGTCAGGCCGAGTGCTCAACGCCATAAAACTGACCTCTCCGTCCGACGGACTCCAGACTGTGGGAGCCTCACAGTCTGATGCCGGCAACGCCCTCTTCCTTGACCGCACGGCCTATTGCTTCGCAGCAGCGGTTGGCGAAACCGTCACCCCGACATTCGACTGGACCGGAACCTGGATGCATGGCTATGTCTACATTGACTGCGACAACGACGGCTCTTTCGACGCCACCACCGGATCTGACCGCGACGTGATGGCCTACTCCAACTTTGACAACTATAACTCCGCCGGCACCCTGACTTCCAACGGCAACGTAGGCGTAAATCCCCCCGCCTTCACAATTCCGCAGGTGGCTCCCGGACTCTACCGTATGCGCTACAAAGTTGACTGGAACTCAATCGATCCCGGTGGCAACCGCGGTGACAGCGCAGGCAAGAACACCATCACAGCCAACGGCGGATCGATCGCCGACGTGATGATCTATATCCATGAACCCGGTGGCTCATTCTCAGTCAGTGCCGAAGGCGGCACCCTCACCACTGCTGACGGACAGCCGCTCTCCGCCACGTCGGTCACCCAGGGACATGACCTGAAGATAATACCCGTGGCTGACGAAGGATATACATTCGATGCCATAACGATCAGCTCCGGTTATGATTGCGGCAACCCATCATTGACCTTTGCCAACCCTTCGCTGGGCCACAGCGAGAAAGTGATCCCCGCCTACACGCTTGTCAACGGTGCAGTGACCGTGCCGGCCTCCATGCTCTGCAGCAACGTGAAGATCACAGCCTCCTTCCTCCCCTCCTCCTCAACTGAGGGAGGCAACTATGAGTCGGATACCGAAGGCACCAAAGACGTAGCGGCCGGTATAACTTCCGTGTCTGTCAACGGCAATTCTCTGGCCGTGGCCTCCGCTTCGCGCCACTGCTTCATCGGCGACAAGGCTCTGCCGGTGCTGGCAGGATCTTCTTTCACGGTCACCGCCGACTACACCGGATCCGCCATTCCGCTCAAATTCTATATTGACCATGGCCAGGACGGCACTTTCTCCGAAATCGAAGGCGGTATCAGCTCCGACCTGCTTGGCACCCTGACCGGCGAATCGAAATTCACCATAAATCCCTTGCTCCCTCTCGGCGTATACCGTGCCCGCATCGTGGCACCCGGTGACTGCACCGTTGACTTCCTGATCAATCTCCATGCCGCTGCCGGATCACTCGACGTGAAGGCGATGAACGGCAACGTGGTGCAATCCAACGGATCAGCTCTGCCCCTCACTGCCAACTTCGGCTCGGCAATTGATTTCAAGTGCATGACGGTCTACACCGGCTTCACGGCTACTGAAGTAATCGTGCGCCACGGTCATAACCTCAACGGACCGGCCTACATTAAGGGCAACCGCCAGTGGCAGGACACCGCAATTCCGATCAAGAGCGGCAACATTCCGGCCGAACTTGTCGACGGTGACGTTGACATCTATGTGATCTACAAAGAAACCGACAAATCTGAATGGACCAAGGTGTGGGGCGATGAATTCAACGGCAATGCTATCGACCCCGACCGCTGGCAGTATCAGGCACGTCAGGGCGCCACATGGAACCGCCTTGTGGCTCAGGGCGACGAACGTCCCCTCGTCAACGTGGTCGAAGACGGGCACTATAAGTCATACTGCATACCCACCCCTGATGAATTCGCAGCCACTGAGGATCAGCCAATGATCTCCGGCGCGCTCAATACCCGTGGACTCTTTCACCTGACCTATGGCCGCATCGAAGCCCGCATCAAGACCACACGCCACATCGGCAACTTCCCGGCATTCTGGATGATGCCGATGGACCAGAGCAAAGGTTGGCCCAAAGACGGCGAGATCGACATATGGGAACAGATCGATGAAGAAAACCGCTCGTATCACACCGTACACTCCGGGTGGACCTACAAGAGTTACGGCGACGTAGCTGTGCCGACCCACACCTCAAGCGGTAATATATGGGTGGACCATGATCTCTGGCATGTCTACGCCATAGAATGGGACTCCGAGGCCATCAGATGGTATGTTGACGGACAGCTCGCATTCACATATGCCAATGCCCACTATTCCGATGGCGGCAGCTACACCGAGGAGGTGACATGGCCCTTCTACAAAGACTTCTACGTGATCATCAACCAGTCCGTGGGCAATGGCTCATGGGCCAAAAACTGCGACACCTCCTTCACCTATCTTACCGAATTTGACTGGGTGCGTGCCTACAAAAAGAAAGACGACAAAGGATTCACTACCTCTATCGAGGGCAATGGTGATGACCCTGACTTCTACGTAGCCGCCGAAGAGGATCCCAACATCGTATCCATCAACGAAGTGACCATCGAAGAAGCTGACAATACCGACTCCAAAGTAGAATATTATGACCTGCGCGGCATACGCGTAGACAATCCCTCTGCCGCCGGACTCTATATCCGCCGCTGCGGCAATGATATCACTAAAATTCTCCGAAATTGAGCACCCGACAGAATTCCCCCGAAAACGCCAAGACCAAGACCCGCACCCGCCGCCTCATTGCGGCGATGTGGGTTTTGTTCGCCTGCGCCGTGGTTTCCATAGGACTGTTTTTCATCTTAGTCTACAACGGCGCCATAGGCTATATGCCCGACATCGAATCGCTGAAAAATCCGACCGACAAATTCGCCTCTGTGATCTACTCGGCCGACGGCGAGGAACTCGGCCGATATTTCCGTCCGACCGGCAACCGCGTCTATGCTGACTATGACGAGATTTCGCAAAACGTGATCGATGCGCTCATAGCCACCGAAGATGCCCGCTTCATGGAACACTCCGGCATCGACCTCAAGGCCGTGGCCCGCGCCATGACCAAAACCGTGCTCCTCGGCCAGAAAAATGCAGGCGGTGGATCCACCATCACCCAGCAGCTTGCCAAGCAGCTCTACTCGCCCAGAAGTTCAGGACTTTGGGAACGTGCGCTGCAGAAACCGATCGAATGGATGATCGCCGTGAAGCTCGAGCGCTTCTACTCCAAGGAAGAGATCATCAAAATGTATCTCAACCAGTTTGACTTCCTCTACAATGCGGTGGGAATACGCTCGGCTGCCCAGGTCTATTTCGGCAAAGATGCCAAAGATCTCGACATACTTGAAGCCGCCACACTGGTCGGCATGGTCAAGAATCCGGCTTACTTCAACCCGGTCAGGCAAAACGAACGCACCCGCCAGCGCCGCAACGTGGTGCTCAAGCAGATGGAAAAGGGTGGATATATCACCGCTGCCGAGTGTGACTCGCTCTCCGCTCAACCCCTCGTGCTCGATTACCACAAGGTGGACCACAAAGAAGGACTCGCTCCATACTTCCGCGAGGAGCTGCGCCATATGCTCACCGCACGCAAGCCCGAACGCAGCAACTATATGTCGTGGGAAAGTCAGCAGTTTACCGATGACTCCATAGCATGGGCCACCAACCCACTCTACGGCTGGATCGAAAAGAATCCGAAGAGCGACGGTTCGAAATGGGACATCTATACCGACGGCCTGAAGATCTACACCACCATTGACTCGCGCATGCAGCGCTATGCCGAGGAGGCCGTGACCGACCATCTGTCAAAAACGCTCCAACCCGCATTTTTCCGCGAAAAGAAAAACGTGAAGGGCGCCCCCTACACCACCAACCGCTCCGAACTCACCGCGTCGCAACTTTCAGGACTGATAGACAAGGCCATGAAGCAAAGCGACCGCTACCGCGCGCTGAAGCACTCCGGAATGTCAGAGAAAGAGATCCTTGCCACATTTGACCAGCCGGTGGAGATGAAAGTATTCTCTTATGCCGGGCAGATCGACACGGTAATGACTCCGCGCGACAGCATACTCTACCATAAGCACTTCCTCCGCGCCGGATTCATGGCTATGGATCCACGCACGGGCTATGTCAAAGCATATGTCGGCGGTCCGGACTTCAGGGCATTCCAATATGACATGGTGTCGACAGGCCGCCGTCAGGTCGGCTCCACCATGAAGCCGCTGCTCTACACATACGCCATGGAGGAGGGCTTCACTCCATGCGATGAATTCCTCAACGAACAGCCGACTATCTACGATGAACTGGGCCGTCCATGGACACCACGCAACTCCGGAAATTCCCGCGTGGGCGAGATGGTGGACCTGCGCTGGGCGCTCAAAAACTCCAACAACTGGATCTCCGCCCGGCTCATGGAGCAGCTCAATCCGGCCACCCTGGTGCGCAATCTCCATAATTTCGGCATCAACAACCACCTCGACCCGGTGGTGTCGCTCTGCCTCGGGCCATGTGACGTGTCAGTCAAGGAGATGGTAACCGCCTACTCCGCCTTTGCCAATAAAGGCATGCGCACCGATCCGCTGTTTGTCACCGCCATCACTGATGCCAACGGCAATGTGATATCCGAATTCTCGACCACAGGATCGGAAGTGATCTCCGAACGCGCATATTACCGCATACTATCCATTTTGCTTGACGTGGTCGACTCCGGCACCGGCAACCGCCTGCGCCGCGCCCCATTCAATCTCACCGCACAGATGGGCGCAAAAACCGGCACCACCAACTCCAACTCCGATGCCTGGTTCATGGCCTTCTCGCCCGAGATCGTGGCCGGAACCTGGGTTGGCGGTGAAGAGCGCTATATCCACTTCAACTCCATGCAATATGGGCAGGGCGCTTCTGCCGCGCTGCCGATCTTCGGCCGCTTCATGAGCAAGGTCTACGCTGACCGCACCCTCCCCTACTCTCAGGAGGCCCGCTTTGAATTCCCCGCGGGCATCAACCTCTGCGAGCGTGAAGACTTCGGCCCCATGATTGAGCCGGAACCGACCGAAGGCGCCATCGAAGGAATCTTCGAATAACACATCAAGCCCAACAACAAACGAAAGCCGCCGCGGACACTCTCCCGGCGGCTTTCCGCATATCTATCTCCTAAAAAAGTCGAACCCGAAAGGGCCTCACGGCTCATTCGGGCACATTCAACAATAACACTTTCAACTATTACTTATTCTTTATGATAATATGATCGGTTTATTATTTGACGAGGAGTGACCTGGTCTTTGATTGCATAACACCACCTGTTCACAGTTAGTTGATGCTGTAACCGTTTTGTCAACGTATTTTGATTCACTTGTAAAGCAAGCTGATCGATTCCCGTCTCCGCGAATAAGAACACTACATGCCTATCCCCTCAGCCGTCAGCGGCCGGTCGCCTGAAGGTATGCCAGTTTCTTGAGCTGGAACTGGCCGTAGGCCTCGATGAATTTGTCGTGTGCCTGAAGATAAAGCGTCTGGGCATTCAGCAGGTCTGTGATCGTCGTGGTGCCCGCCCGGTAGAAGTTGCGGTTCAGCCGGAGATTTTCTTCCGATTGAGCTATTGATTCGCGAGCGATGTCCATCTGAGTGTAGGAGGTGGTCAGGTCATTCCATGCGTTGCCCATCGCAATCATCAGCAATTCGGAATTATCGGCCAATTGTGTACGCGCAATTCGCGTCTCAAGCTCTTTCTTCTTCATGTTATGCGATCCTCCCCACCAGTCAGTCAAGGGGATGCTCACCGTCACATATACATTGAGGAATGTGTGCGACTGACCAAGCAGATGCTCATAGTTATAGCCCGCGCCAGCGGCTACAATAGGAAGATTGCTTCCGAGAGCCATTTTCTGTTCCAGTTCCTTGGCCTTTACATTCTGTGTCAGCAGTCCATGCCCCACCGTAGATTCCAGACATTCTTCGGGAGCTACATATATATCATGAGGGAACTCGGGCATCTCGCCTGCCCGGATGCTGTAAGCGACATCCACACTCCCCGACACTCCCCTTCCGATATATTGCGAGAGCAGATTGCGGAGCACGCTGATTCCGTTGTCGAGCTCACTGCGCGCCGCAAACATCTCATTCCTCTTTAGCTTAACCTCCAGCAGATCATTGAGTGTCGTCACGCCGGCCTCCACATAGCTTCCGACCTGCACCGTGAGGGTGTCGAGCATGGTGATGACATTGTCGAGGGTGGCATGTTTGGAATGCAGCGCGACAAGCTGCCAATAGTATTGCTCCACATTCTTGCGAACTTCATCGGAGGACTGACGCTGCTGCAGCCGGCTCACCTCCTCTCCGATATGAGCCAGACGATTGCCGTTGACGATGCGGCCGCCGAGAAAAAGGGGCTGCATGAGGTTGATGCCCGCAACACGCCCCTTTTTGAGCACGTTCAAGTTATAGTCCATATCGGGAAGCTGCGGATTCAGCATTGAGAGCGGAAGCTGGAAAGAATGCTGCAGCATGCCGTGGTTGGCAGTGAAGGCAGCTCCGGCTGCGCTTACCGAAGGGAAATACTTGGTGAACGCCTCGCGCGATGTCTCACGGGAAGCTTGGAGGGTGTATTCGGCAGTGCGCATGCGTGCATTGTTCTCCAGAGCGAGGTTGATACATTCGTCGAGGGTCAGCGTCTCGGCGTTAGCCATCATTGAGGTTAGGAGAATCGCGAAGGCAGTCAGGGAGAATATCTTGTTCATTTTGAATCAGAGGTGGAGGTTGGTGTTTTTTTCGCCATGACTTTCCAGTAGAGCACCGGAATGACGGTGACGATGAAGAAGAATGTGATCAGGGTTCCCCAGAAGATGACAGTGCCCATCGGACGCCAGAGAGGAGTACCCGTCACGACCATCGGCAGGACTCCCATCGAGGCGGCGGCCGAAGTGAGGAAGATAGGACGCATGCGGCGTTGGGCACTATGGAAGATGGCTTCCTTCACATCCATTCCTTCCGAGCGCTGAAGTTCTTCGGAGTAGTCAATCATGATTATCACGTTGCGGACAAGAATGCCCATCAGCGAGATGAAGCCAAGCGTACAGGTCAGCGAAAGCACTTCTCCTTGAATCGCCAGGCCGAGGCCGGCGCCGGGCACACATAGAACTATGCAGAAGAGGAGCAAAGCGGCTGTCGCGACATTCTTGTAGTGTGACAGAAGTATAAAGAAGATGATGACGACAGCCATAACCAGCGCCTTGAGGATTGGAGGCCACATTTCGAGCATCTGACTATAGTCGCCTCCATATTCAATCTCCACGCCTTCAAGAAGTGTCAGTGACTCCATTTTCTTCTGAAGCCGATCCGTGACTACGAGCGGGATAGCGCCGCGCTCCACTTCAGACGTAATCGTCAGGCACGGTTTGCCGCCGCGATGCGAGAGCTGACCGTAATTCCAGGAGGGGACCACCTCCGCAACCTGCCTGAGGGGCGCTGACGCAACCCCCATCACCGGGAGAAGTTCATTGCGCAGATCCGCTACGTCGGAGTGTTCGGAGACTGGTGTCCGGAACACGACAGGAGTGGCGTATGTGCCGTCCCAGAGCGTGGCTACGGGAAAGCCGGATTTGGTGTATCTCAACGCGAGGTTGGTCTCGAGCGACAGGCCGCTCATCCCGAGGCGCGAAAGAGCCGTGAAGTCAGGAGAGACCCTGGCTGCCACAAGCGGAGAGTGCAGGCTGCTCGTCTCGAGCATGAGTTCAGGGATCGAGCGCATAATCTCCAACACGGTGTCAGAGACGGCATGGAGTCCGGAATAGTCTGAGCCTTTGATGCGCACCTCCACCGGATAGGCCGCGTTTGAATATGATAGCTGCTTGAACCGTATCTTTGCGTCCGGGAAGTAGTCGCAATAGCGGGAGGTGTATTCGTCAAGTACCTCCACCGTAGCCTCGTTGCTCTCGGTGTTGACGATGAACTGGGCGAAGTTCGGGCCTCCAACCTGAGGGGCATATGTGGTCTGGAAGCGCGGCGAGGAACATCCATGGAAATTAGCAACGGAGACAACCCTCTTGTCTTTGCTGAGAATCGTGGCCATTGAATCCGCCACAGCGTTCGTCCTGTCGAGCGGAGTGCCAGTAGGGAGATAAATCTCTACGGCAAACTGGTTGCGCTCCGCGATCGGCATCATCTCCATGGGGCGCTTCAGAAGAAGCCACCCTCCTCCTACCGTCAGCAAGGCTCCGACCGCAAGCACTACCCAAGGATGCCTGAAGCAGACGGCAAGCAATTTGTCGTAGTAAGTCTGAAGCACCTTCAGAAGAGAGAAATGTTTACGAGCCTTCACGGATTGCAACTCAGGGGTACCCTCTTCATAATGCGTCACCCTTGCGGGCTTGATGAAGCGGTATTGCAGCCAGGGCACGAGCAATTCTGCGATCAGCAGCGAGCACATGAGGATTATCGTGATAGCCCAGGGGAAGTCGGTCAGGAAGTCGCGAAACATTCCCGTCATCGTGAACAGGAAGGGGAAGAATGTGATGGAAATTGCTAGTGTGGCCGAGAAAATGGATTTCAAAAACTCTGAGGCAGAGCGTATCGTGGCTTCCTTGCGCTCCATCCCCTCCCCTATCAGTTCGACATAGTCATCGATGATCACGACCGAGTTGTCGACAATCATGCCTAATGACACTATCAAGCAGGCGAATGTCACCGTGTTCAGTTCGATTCCGAACACATAGAAGAGCCCGAGCGAAATGAAAATCGATATGGGGATCGTCGCGGCGGCGATCAACGCCACCCTGATGGGAAGCAGAAGCACTATGACGATGATGACGGCAATGACGGCAATCAACAGTTCACGCAGGAAATCCTTGACGCTGTCGTTGACAACCTCGGGCTGGTTAGTGATCCTAAACAGAGTGACATCTTCCGGAAGCCCGGCTTCAAATTCGCTCAACTCCTTCTCTACCTTCCGTCCCATCGCCACAATGTTATTGCCCGGCTTCATCTCGATGGAGAGAAGGATACACTTGCGGCCGTTGTTGGTGATGAAGGATGTTGGCTCTGGATATTCACGCTTCACTTCGGCTATGTCCCTGAGACGGACCACATCCCCCGCGGGAGTCGAAAATACAATCTGGTCGGCAATGTCCGCCACGGAGTTAATCGGATTGTCGACATAGATGGGGGAAGTGTAGGACGGCGTGCGTATTTCGCCTCCGGTCGAGTGGAATCCTTTTGCAAAAAGGGAGGCAGCCAAAGTTTTCTCCGATATTCCGTAGTGAGAGAGGCGCTCAGGATTGATATTGATGGAGATCTGCTCATTCTGCTCTCCGAAGACACTCATCGTGCCGACGCTCTCGATCCCACGAAGGCGTTCGCGCAGAGCATCCATGTAATCCCCCAGTTCACGATATGTCTTGTCTTCGCTCTCCATAGTGATCAGCAAAGCTGACGTATCGCCGAAGTTCGATATCACTTCCACGGCAAGCACACCCGGCGGAAGCTTCGCCTTCACGGTGTTCATCTCACGGGCAAAGGTATTCCAGAATGAATCGGTGTCGGTCAGCTTGTCATCGAGCTCGACGTAAATCATCACCATTCCGTCAGTGGCGTTTGACGTAGTCTTCACCTTATTGACTTCCTCGAAACTGAAGACAGAATCTTCGAGCGGCTTCAGGACCTGCCCCTCCATCTCGAGGGATGTAGCTCCGGGATAGACAGCCACGACCACCCCTTCGCGGATCGTGAAGTTGGGAAACTCATTCTTGTCCATCGTCTGAAGCGCGTATACTCCGAAGATCACGAGCACACACACGATCAGCACGACCACATTGGCATATTTGACTCCCCACGCTACAAGCGGAGAGTTTTTCACGGGAGGCAGCTTTGAGAGCAATCCTCCCGCCATTTGCTTGCTTGATGAATCCATTGCAGGTCAGTTTATGGATTTAACTTTCGTACCACGCGACACTTTCTCCGCGCCTTCCACAATCACCATGTCACCATCACACACTCCGGAGGTCACCATCACCCCGTCGGGAAGCATTGTGCTGACTGATATCCCGCGCCTGACGGCTACGCCGGCCGAGTCGAGCCATACGAAGTTGGAATTGTCGGCCGCCAGCAGCACAGCCCTGAGCGGAAGGAGCACCCCTTGCGAAGCTCTGCCTTGATCCATCGCAACCTCGCATATCATCCCCGGAAGCAGGGCACCCTCGGAGTTATCTACATGAAACTTGGCAGCATAAGAACGCGAGAGGGCATTGGCCGACACCCCTTTTTCCTCAAGACGCCCATGATAGACCTTGCCGGCAGAGGCGTTTGTCGTGATTGCAGCCGTAGTCCCGATGGCTAATGCAGAGATCTCATTCTCCGGAATCGAGATGGAGACCTTCACTGAATTGATGTCTATTATCTTGACTACAGGGACACCCGGCGCTACTGTCTGCCCCACGGAAGCCATTTTCTCCGACACAATTCCGCTAACGGGAGCATAAAGTTTCGTATCGTCCAACGCTATGCGGGCAATCTCGGCGGCGCTTTCCGCCTGACTGAGCTTGCTCTGGACATCTACCCATTTGATGTCGGGAAGAGAGTTGGATTCATGCAAGATCTTCATGCGATCATAGGCATCCCGAGCCTGATCGAGGGTAGCCTTTGCTATCTCATAGGCGTTCCGTAGCTGATTGTCGTCGAGTGTGCCAATCAACTGCCCCTTCACTATGCGCTGCCCCTCAGACACATTGAGAGTCTTTATGGTCCCGGCTGTGGAGAAACTTATGACCGTGCCACTGTTTTCTTCCACTGTGCCGGAATATGTGTAATTTTCTTCAACACCAGCAACACTCACTTTCATTGTCTTCACCCTTATGACCTCCTTCGGCCGAGAGGAATCGGAAGGATCATGCCCGCAGGCGCAAATCAGGATTGTAGAAATGGTCAGAAGAAGAAACTGACACGCCGATCGATAGTTCATAGCTTATTTTATTTGTTGCAGTTGGATTATTCCGGCATCTTTCCGCCGGCTTGATTATTCAGGACGCAAAATTACTGTTTATTTTTGGCGCTATAAATGTCAAATAAGAGGATAAAATTGTCATAAAGTTCGAAAAATCACCCCAACATGGTGATTTTTCGCGCAAAATTTGTTTACTTTGCCCTCCTCAGTATTTTTTTAGAATTACTCAAGATGATTTCAGCCCCATTGTCCATAGATTACATCAGCGTCACACCGGCCGCATCAGGAGCCCGGTTGGAGATGACTGCCCGATGCGGATTCGCGATCTGCTCTGAAGGAAATTTCACCATAAGGATTCTCAACGACTATCATAAATTCAGCAAGGGGTGCATCCTGGCATGCATGCCCTTTGTCGACATCACTTTGACCAGTATAGACGCACCCGGAGAAGTGATCTTCGGCCACATCGACATAAAGAATATTCCACAGATAATCAACCGCTGGATTAACACCGACAACATCAGTGCCATCCAAAACTCTCCGCTCGTAAAGACAGACTTCATGGCCCTCAGTCGACTTCTCTTCATGGTCGAAGATTATCGGAATGCTTGTAAAACTAACGCAAGTCAGGGCAATATAGCGCTATGCCAGCGCATCGAGCAAGACCTGATCAACTATCGCAGCAGACTCATTGTCGGGGAAATTTTGAAAATATATTTCTCCAGTTTCTCAATGGAGCCATATGTCCACTCCCGCCGCGACTACATCTTCCAACGCTTCATGCTTGCCCTCTGCACCGACTTCCGCCGGCATCGCGATGTACGCTATTATGCCGGGAAAGCCGGTGTCAGCCTCAAATATTTCTCGACCGTAGTACGTCAGGTATCGGGAATGCCACCTTCGGACTGGATAGAGACCGTAGTCATAGCCGAAGCTAAAACCCTGCTGCGGGATCCGGCATGCAGCATAAAAGACATAGTCGCGGCACTCAATTTCCCGGACGCTCCAACCTTTACCAAATATTTCGCCCGCGCCACCTCCCTGTCCCCGAGGGCCTACCGCCGCACAATAACCCCTGTTCCCCCTGAGAAAACCATCAGGGAATACCGAGCCTTCTTCAATTGAAAACCATTTTATGTCCAATTTATCCCCGCATAGAGCATTACGGTCAAGTTTTAGTCGCTCACTTTGCAAGAATCAGCCTAAATTTTGGGGAGTGTCTCAAAATTTTTATCGGACAGCAATAATTTTAAACTATTTTGGCACAAAATCCATAACCAAAAGGCCCCGAAACGCGTTATTATAGTGAATTTAAGATAAAGTGATTACGATACGATCGACCCCTCGTCCTCTGTATATGGATTGTGAAATTAGTTACAGAGGCTCTCATAAATAAATAGTTGAAACGTGAGGAGGAGGTTATCTCATTACTGAGGTAACCTCCTTTTCACGTTTAAATATCGACATCAGCATTCGTTATATGCATCGGCTTTGCCCACTATAAGCAGCAACAAGCATACGAGCAACGGCGTGGCCAGAAAACTAAGTATCAGCCATAGTGCCGGATTACGCCTGCGTCTTTGGGCCATAACAGCGACCAACACATACATTCCCACATAAATACCGAATACGATAAACAGCACAACCAGCATTATCAGCGATGCTGATGCTAATGCTACTGTCTCATTATCGCAACCAGAAGATACATCGGACGTCCTGTCAGGTTCCGGCGTGGACAATGCTTCATTTACCGGTACCGTCAACTCCTTACCGTTATATCCCGTAAGTTCATATTTGACTTTGAAACTCTTGGAATTAGGCATGTCATACGGATTTTTTGATTTGAAATAATAATAATAACGAGATGACTCATACGACGGGATATCAATTTTCTTTGTACGTCCGGGAGCAATATCCACTCTACGGGTAAAAGAAACATAATCCATTGGTGTTCCGTCCATGTCAAGATAATCTATTGTAAACGAAACCTGCCGTATATGCTCCGTTGTATTATTCTTCAAAGCAATTGTAGCATCTGTATCAAGAAAACTCTGTTCAAACGAAACCATACTGACCGCGTCCTCCGCCATCATGTTAAAGATAGAGAAAACAGCGATAAAAAAGAATGTGATAACTGATTTTTTCATGATAATTATTTTTTTGCAAAGTTAAGTGAATAATCAACCAATAGCAAATAAATCAACATTTAAACATAGAACAATATATGCAAAACGTGGCTACGCGCACCATAGAGACACGTAGCCACGCTTGTTCAGTATCAGCGGATCAGTGGCGATAGAGTAGTTTGCGGCCGTTGATGATGCGCAAGCCGCGGGCGGCAGGATCCATACGTCTGCCGAGCAGGTCATAGACCTCCGTGTTTTTGTCATCGGCCTCTACGGTGTCAAGTGAGGAACCTCCGATTTCATAGATGACAGCGAAGCGACCCCATTCGGCATTGGCCTTGTAGGCGGCAACGCTCTGCTGTGGCACCTGGAGAGAAGCCTTGGCATAGACCTCATCGTCAAAAATAATGCCATAAGGATTTATCGGGTTTGCGTCACATGCAGGAGGTGTCACAGCATGGCAGATCACCTGCTCAAGTCCTGAGCAACCGATCAGCGAGTAGATGCCGATAGTGCGGAGTGATTCTGGCAGATCAAGCTTGTGGATATATAACGCCCCAAGCATCGACAGGTCTCCGAGTTCCTCAACGGTCGACGGCATTTCATACTCAACGGCTGGGTGGCAAACCGGATATTGAATCAGGCGGGTCACACCTTTATTAAACAGGACCCCGTCAACGGACTCCATGACTTTATTGTCAGGATCAACGGTAATTTCCGATAATATGGCGCACTCAGCCAGCGCACCATCGCTGATGAGACCGAGAGCAGGACCGATGGAGAGGGATTCCAGATAGGGCTGGGGGCTGAAAGCGCAGTCGGGCATAATGGTCACGGTGGCAGGAATCTCGAAACTATAGTCGGTCTTGGCTGCGGGGTATTGCACCAGACTTTTCATAGTTTTGGTGTAGAGTATTCCATCAACCGCCGTATAGACCGGATTGCCTTCCTCCACATTGAAACCGGAGAGCGAGCGGCAATAGGTAAAGACGGCATAGCCTATCTGGGTCACCGACGCGGGAATGGTGATCTCCGGCAAATCTTCACAGTATTCGAAGGCAAAATCACCTATGCGCTGGAGTTTGGCCGACAGCTTGACATCACGGAGACTATAGCAGTGGCTGAATGCCTGGTCGCCGATCTGGGTCACACCGTCAGGTATGGTTACAGATTCGAGTGAAGCCGAGTTCATGAACGCCAGGCCCTCGATGGCCTTGACCGGATAGGTGGTCATGCCGTTGGTGACCTCGGTGGGTATGACCACGTTGCCTTTGTAGGTGCCGTTCTGCAGATCGGCATAGGTCACGCTGACGCTCTTTTTGTTGCCTGCAATGGTATAGTAAATGCCGCCCTTAACAAAATCATAGGCATGTGCTGCCGGCATTGCGGCCGACAGCACAATTGCGATAGTGGCGATTTTTCGCAGCAGGCCCATCACTTCACGATCTTATATGTAGCGCCGTTGATGCGCACGAGATAGATGCCGCGGGCGAGCGACGAAGCAGGAATGACGGTGTGGCCGCTTACATGGGCGGAGGCCACGCAGAGGCCGGCGGCATCAAACACTTCAGCCACTCCTTCGGCACCATCGATCACGATGTCGGAACCGGACACACGGACACTGACAGCCGATGATGTGACCACGTCACGTATGCCGGCGGGATCGCCTTCACGCATCACGGGAATGGTGACTCTGGCACCAGGCACCACAATGTGGAGTGCGGTTTCTTCGTCGGTGGACGAAGTCGCAGGGCCGGCGGTCACAGTAACAGTGGCGGAACCGTCGGTTTCCTCCTTGATGGAATATGTGGCCCAATCGGGCTTGAACACTCCATTGTCAGTTACAGCCATGTGGGAAATGCCGCCGGGATACTGACCCTTGACATTGAAAGTCATGGTGGCACCCTCCTTAGGTATGGTCACCGACGACTGGCCGCCGATGAGTTCAAGTGAGGAGTAAGCCACGCCGAGACTCTGGAGCATACCGGCAAAGTGATATCCATCGTTGAGAGGGAAGTTATTGAGGTTGTGGAATGTTTCATACCAGCCGCCGCTCTCGGAGTCATAGGCCCATAGATAAAGCAGCGAATTGCCCACATTGGGAGATGTGGTCTTGACGTATCCAAACACGACGGTGTCATTGTCATTGTTGGTGAACGTGAGCAGGGTGATTATGTCGCGTCCAGCAGGCACATAGACCGGCACATCAAAGTGAAAGCGGAGATTGACAAAGTTGGAGGGATCGGTAGGGAACTCGCTGAGCACGGCCTGACCGGCTATCTCCGAAGGCTGACCGGAGGCATCGAGCAGAAACACCGACATGACCATCTCCGCTCCGGCGCTCACCGGGTCGGGAATAAGGGCAAGCACGTCGGCAAAGTCAAAACCGTAGGGCGCGGGCGAGGAGGGATAGAAGTTGCAGAAGCCTGTCACGTCAATCGAGTATGGCATGACTCCGAGCAGGGTTTCCCATGCGAGGTTGAGTTCGGGATTAAACGATATGTAGTTGCTCGACACTCGGATCATATGGGCCGGATCGGCTATGTCATAGTAACCGGCACCAAAATCGCACTCATTGCCGGCTTCATCTTTGCCGGTGAGCAGACCACCGGCCTGAATGCGGCTGTGGGCGCAGAAGTAGGGTTCGGAGCGGCGGCTCTCAAATATTCCGACGAGCGAGGGTGTGTCGGCCACGGTGCCATAGTCATAGGCCGGCAAGGTGAGATCGGTATTGTCAGTCGTGGTCCGTGCTCCGGAAGCATCGGTGTATGTCCATTCGCAGCCGAGCACAGACTCACTGCGGTTGGTCCAAACAGATTCATGACCAAACGGCATGAGCAGGGTCGGCACCGATGGATATTCAGCAGCGGGAGATATGCCCTGCTTGAACGCGCCGGCGGGAAGATCATACATAGCCACCGGCTGAGGCACTCCGACAGCCACGTTATCAATAGCCATCGAGTGGCCCATATTGCCGGAATAACGGAAAGCCACCTTTACAGGTTTGCCCTCATAGGCAGACAGATTGACATAGATCGGTGTGAAATCCTGCTTTTGCCAATTGATAAGTTCGGCACGGAGCATCTCTTCGGTCCATTTCGGGGTGATTTCGTCATCGACGAGGTCCCATGCCTTATTCCATGTCTTACCGTTATCGACGGTCACATACACTTCAAGCACATTGTTACGTTTGTTAAATATATCGGCCTTGCTGTCATAGATGGTCCACGCTGCGTTGTAGTACAGGCGGAAATACAGCCAGTCCTCATGCTTCGGAGTGATTGTGGGTGAGATCAGCCACTCGTCCTGATAGGCCAGATCGTAATGGCCATCATATGCAGCATCTGCCATGATGAAAGCGAAGCATTCGCCTTCGTATGCATAGTTATTGCAGGCTGGCGCATTGCCACGCGAGTCGTTGCTCAGAACACGCCATGTGAGGTTATGGCGGGGCTCGCCGACCTCAGGCACCGTGAGGCCGCTCCTGCTCATGTCAACCCAACCGTCAGGAAGCCATTCGTCATAATAGAGGCCGAAGCCTTCAGGACGATCCTCGAATCCTTCAAAGAACGTTTCATATTCAGAAGCAGCAGGAGCCACAGGAGTTATGCGCGCCGAGGTGGAAAAAGCGGGCATGGAGGCGGCAGGCACAGGTGCATCCTGCAGCGGAGATACGGCCATGGCCGATGCTCCGGCCAAAGCTATTGCCATTGTGGCGGTAATGGTTTTGTTCATATTTAATTTAGCGGATAATGATTTTATTAGTTGAAGATCCGGCCTTAACGATATAGGAGCCGGGGGTGAGTGCAGGCGAAGTCCATGAGCCACTGCGGCTGATGGAGCCGGAAGCGACCTTTACGCCGGTGATGGCATAGACCGACACCTCTGTGCCCTCTTTGCCGCCAACGACAACATTGCTTTCAGCTATCTTCACTGTCACCGGTGCTGCAGCGGTTGCGTCACTGATCGAAACCGGAAGTGTGATTTCTATGTCGTCGATGCGTATCGCGTTTGAGTTCCAGTAAGTTGTGAAGTCATAAAAACCGAGGAAGAAGTCGCCGTCTTCTTCAAGAGTGAAGGTCATCTCACGCTGCTCAAAAGTTCCGACCTGATCTGCAGGCAACTGCACATTGATGTTGGGCGCAATGTAAGGGCGTATGAAATCGCCGTCAGCCGATGTCTGCGAACGCGACAGGAACACGCGGAGCTGCATATTCTCGCTTGAGCTACTATTGGCCACCTTGATGCGGAGAGTATATTCGATGCCGGCCTTGAACGATATCGGAGCGGTAAACACGTAGTCACTGCGTTTGGCCGAATTGCCGCCCTTCACTTCCAGATACTTGTTGCCGCTGTCTGGATCCGAAGCCAGAATCCAAGAATTGGTGCCAGGCTCCATGTCCACGACCTTATAGGCTATGTCAGAAAGGCTGTTGACAGAATCGAAATCCTGACGATAGGGCACCGTGTGGGGATTGCCCACAAGCATAGGATCAGTCGACGCGCTGACTGAGACATCACCATCGTAAACCACAGTCACCGAATAGCAGTATGCGGCAATAGGACCTTCGGGTATCTGGTCTGTAAACTCACACTCTGTCAAACCGGAAGCCACTTCAGCAAAATCAGGTATACGGGTCACGTCATACGTCACCAGCGCCGGATCCACCGTGCCGCCGTTGGCGCCGGTAGGAGGTTGCCAGGTCAGATGCACCGTGTTACCGGTCACCGACGCTGTGAGTCCGGGCAGGGCTACGGGAGTGTCAAATCCGGCATAGATTGACTCTACTGTCTTCGGACCTGTACCCTTCTTATTACTTAGAGTAAGGGTCAGGGTGTGGGAGCCGGCTTCCATTTCAAATGCTTTGGCATAGGCGGTTCCGGCAGCTATCGTACCATTGTCAAGCGGTTCGCCATCGAGGGTCATCGTATAGGTTACGTCACCACTGAGAGCGGCACCATCGACCGTAGTGTCCGGCACTGTAAAAGTCACATTCACTTTCGATCCGTCAAACGTAGCGGCAAGATCCGTCACCTGTGCTGGAGATCCTTTCTTGGAATCGGGAGCGGGAATATAGAAAGCATTAAACCGCTTTCCCATCGGGAACTCATATATCTTTTCACATGAGCAGTCGGTCACATCGATGCTGTATAGCGATGCCTTCATCAGGCTTTCGTTAGCGCCCCAGTAGAGCTTGCCGGTAGAGTGATCAAACGCGGCCGACTGATCCGGCTCCGTAGCCACCACCTTGAGTGGTCCAACTTCAGTAAGGGCACCGCTACTCTTATCAATGGTGTAGAGCTTGCCTAAATATCCGCATATACCCCACAACTGACCGTCAGCATCAGCGGCTATGGCCGAGATCTTTGTGGTCGAAGTCGGGCCAACCGGGGTCATCGTCATAGACTCGCCGTCATAGATACCAAGGCGATATGCCGTACCGGCATTATCGGCTTTGAACCAACCGTAGATATTACCCGTAACGGGGTCCGAAGTCATATCGGTGGCCACGATCTCATAAGTCAGCGCAACTCCGGAAGAAGTACGATATGACCAGAATGATTCGCTCCAGGGTCCTTCGCCGTTACCGTTAGCGGTAGCCTTTCCGGCAAATACACTGTAACCGGTATCACGTGTGCCATATACGGTTGACTTTGACACGAAAGTACCGCCCGATTTGCTGAAGTCATACTGTATATAAGTGGTGCCACTGAGCTTGGTTGCGGTATATTCACCCGAAGTTGGCAATGTGTACACACCGCGCGACGTCTCTTTGGTGCTAACGCAATAGATCATTGAGGGCTCTTCGTCAGGTTCTACCGAAATAGCCCGTGCGGCAGGTGCCACGGAAGTGATAAGCAATGCCGTCAATCCGACAAAATAAGATACTTTCATAAGCTATGACAAACAATATGATAATGATATAGGCTACAAAGTTACAAAAATTTCATGGAAATATCGTTATTTCGGAATTATTTTACTAAATTTGTACCATATGAAGCACCTGCACACCATAAAGCATATTAAGGCGGCTATGGGCGATCCATCAACTGCTCTCACCCGGGAGTACATGGAATCAGACCTTTTTGAAGCCCGCCGAGACCTCTCTGTATGGGTTACCGACACCACTTTGACGGTTTGCTTCCTCGCGGTAAATAACCTCCACGCTCAGGGCGATGAGGCACCCGGATTAAATCGTCAGCTTACAGCCTCCCTGTCGTCCATCACCACCGGCAAGGTCCTGTCATCGGCCACAAAGTGGGCCAATATTCGTCGCGGCATATCAGCCAAAGAATTCCGCTTAGATCTTCACCTGTCGGCCAACGACATTAACTTCGACGACGGGTACGTAGTGACCATTACCGACACCCAGACTAAAACGCCTCTTGGCAGTAAAACCGTTATTTTTTACGATGAGCGTGACCATCTACACACCATCGCTACGGAATGGGCGGTGGAGGGTGCCAGCATCGCGCCTTATCACAATCATTCCGGGCGCAAATTCCGGTCAATAAAGGCATCTGACTCCGAATGTTGCAAGGTGCGTTTCGACCTGTATAGGCACACCGACAGGCTTCATGCATCAGAGTTCCCGGAGATGGAGATCCGCATATATTTCCCTGACGGCACCATGCAATCCAGCTTCAATAACATCGCCCATGACGATTATGATGCCGTGGACGTGAATAGATACTATGCAGAAATGCCGTTTACAGCTACGTTGCCGACAATGGGCATCTGCTATGCCGAACTGCGTTGCCTCGAGAGTGTGATCCACGGTTTTGCCTTCTCTACCGACGATGATGAAGTCGAGGGTGTGTGGCCCGAAGATTGCCTCCAGATCTTAGACGGGAATAACTTCAAACTAATTACCGACTACTACCATTCCGCGAAGGAAAAGCTGGCCCTCAATCGCCACTAAAC
>CAZKRV010000004.1:23610-32296 GCA_964555345.1 uncultured Bacteroides sp. | reverse complement strand
GCGCAAGAATCGTCACAAGAAAAAGTAAGTGACCTGCGGGAATGATAAAGCCTGCCGTAATGCGGCTCATGACTCAATGCGTTCCCGGACGACAAAAAGAATTCAGAACAAACTTTTGAGTAGGGGAAAGCTCATCGGCTGACACAATACCGAAAGAAAGTTTGTTCTTTTTCTTTTTTCGTGCCCCCTCTCCGACTCCCTCCACACGGGAGCTTCCTAAAATGTAATACCCAAACCCTCTCAATTCCACAAAATCACGCGAATGAAAAGTGAACTGATTGTCGACGTGCAGCCCGGCGAGGTATCAATTGCCTTGCTCGAAGATTCACGCCTCGTTTCACTTCAAAAAGAGGCGCGCAATATCTCCTATGCCGTAGGCGACATATACCTGGCTAAAGTTAAGAAACTGATGCCTGGGCTAAATGCAGCCTTCGTCAATGTGGGCTATGAGAAAGACGCTTTCCTTCACTATCTGGATTTGGGTCCTAACTTTGCTACCTACACTTCTGTGGTGGACCAGACTCTCGATGCGAAAAAGAAACTGCCTCACATCGACAAAATCACACGTCTGCCAGAAATTGACAAACAAGGCTCGATAACCGACGTGCTCGCTCCCGGACAGCAACTGCTTGTGCAGATCGTCAAGGAACCGATCTCGTCAAAAGGTCCTCGACTCACGACTGAAATCTCATTTACAGGCCGCAATATGGTGCTGATACCATTCGGCGAAAAAGTTTCAGTATCACAAAAAATCAGCTCTACGGCTGAAAAAGTCCGTCTACGTAAGCTCATTGAAAGCATAAAGCCGGAAAACTTCGGAGTAATAATCCGCACATCGGCAGAAGGCAAAAAAGTGCAAGAACTTATGGCTGAGATGAGACAACTCGTGAAAAGATGGGAAGACACCCTGGCCAAAGCCCGCCAATCTACCCCGCCGGCACTCGTTTATGAAGAAGAAGGCCGAACGGTAGGAGTGCTGCGCGACATCTTCAATCCGTCGTTCGAGGCCATTCACGTCAACGATGCTGACACTTTTGACCAATTGCGTGACTACGTAGCGGCCATACTCCCTGAAAAGATCGATATTGTCAAGCTTTACGCTGAGGAGACACCGATATTCGATCATTTCGGAATCACCCGCCAGATCAAATCGTCGTTTGGCAAGACCGTATCATTCAAGTCAGGAGCCTATATCATCATCGAGCACACTGAAGCTCTTCATGTCATTGACGTAAACTCCGGCAACCGAGCCAAAGCCACCTCCGATCAGGAGACCAACGCACTCGATGTAAATCTCAGGGCTGCAGAAGAAATAGCCCGACAACTGCGTCTGCGCGACATGGGCGGCATTATCGTGATCGACTTTATCGACATGGCCAAGTCCGAACACCGCCAGAAACTCTTTGAGCATATGAGAGAACTGATGGCATCGGACCGTGCGCGCCATAACATTTTGCCGCTAAGCAAATTCGGGCTTATGCAGATCACCCGCCAGAGAGTCCGTCCGGACCTTGAGATCGAAACCACAGAAAAATGTCCGTCATGCCTCGGCAAAGGCGAAGTAATGCCCTCGCTACTGTTTACCGATATGCTCCGCGAAAAGCTTGACTACTGCATCAACGGACTCGGCAAACAGAACTTCATAATGTATGTGCACCCCTACGTAGAGGCATACATCAAGAAAGGACTGTTCTCATCACTCTACAGAACCTGGCGCAGCGACTTCGGACGCAAGTTCAAGATCATGGCCGACCAGTCGCTCGCATACCTGCAATATAAAGTGATAGGTCCTGACAAGCAGGAGATCGACCTGCGCGAAGAGAAAGACGTAAGTTCATCGGCGACAAAGACAAAACGCAAAGCCAAGACCCGCACCAAAGACGAAGATCCGTCTTCATGACACAACGGCCCGGAACCACCACAAGATCAGCGGTTCCGGGCCGTTATTATATCGGTCAAGTAAAATCAGGACTTAGCCGCGGAAGCAGGCAATTGCGAAGGCAGATTGTAAACCTTGAGACCGAACTGTGATGCCACAGCGGTAAGATGTTCGAAGATCTGTGACTGGATAGCCTCATAGGTGGGCCAATCGGTAGTATTAGTAAAACACCACATCTGCAACGGGATTCCGGCATCGGTCTGAGCCATGAGGCGTACCATAACAAGGCCGTTTTTCGTGATTCTCGGGTGATTCTGCAGATATTCCAGACAATACGCACGATATTTACCGAGATTTGTACTCATAGGATCTGTGCTGTCGTTAGGATCACCACCGGTCACTGTCGAAGCATCGATAATTATGCTGCGGGCTATACGCCTCATTCCGGAATCACTCATGCCACGCCAATTCTGGAATGATCCGGAGACCAAGGTATAAGGCGGAAGCATAATCATGGTATTATCGAAATTCTGCACCTTTACCACCGAAATAGTCACATCTGTCACTACTCCATCGGCAGGAGTGCCAGGCACCGTAATCCAGTCACCTACATGAAGCATATCATTAAGACTCAGTTGCACGCCTGCCACAAAGCCGAGTATACTATCTTTGAACACCAGCATCAACACAGCCGCACATGCACCCAGACCTCCGAGCAGCGCCATCGGTGAACGTCCCACAGCTATACTGATGCCCAGTATCACCAGAATTATCCAGATCAAGCCCTCGCCGACATTAAGTATTCCCTTGAGCGGCAGATGACGCACATTATCATGCGTATCATAATGCTGCCAGAGGAAGTGCATTATCGCGATCAGCGACAGACCGATGGTCACAGTGAGATATATCAGCACACACCTGAGCACAAGAGTGTGCATATTGGTGTCATGATTAAAGATGAACGGAACAAAGCCCATGAGCACCAGGGGAGTAATCACATGTGAACACTTCTGCATAGTGTGTGCCTTAAGCAACTCTTCGCCCCACACAGTGTGACGGAGTTTCACCCAGCGGCGCATAGCCCAGAGAATGACACGCCGCAGCAAAGTGCCGACCACAAGCGCTATTATTATAACTATCACGAAATAAATCACCTCTTCCAACGATTGTGATTTACTTAATCCAAGCCATCCGAGCATGTCGTCGATGAATTGAAGGAGCCAGGTTGCTATTTTATGTTGCTGTATCATAACAATTATTAAACACCGCTACCAACAAAAATGATTTTACGATAATGCGATTTTTTTCGTAATTTTGTGTGATGATACCGAAAAAGACAATTCTATTATCCGCAATAACAGCTTTAACAATGACGGCAGCGGCAGCCCCCCACTCCTTCGTTCACCGCGAGGGAGCGCCGGAAGGCGCCCTATCCGGCCGCGTAATCGCCGTGTGCCCCAGCCACGGAAGATACTATGAAACATCGCTGGACAGATGGGAGTGGCAGCGCGGCAGACTACACGGCACTGTCGAAGACCTCTTTGCATACTCATTCGTCAATCCGTTTCTCACCCCTATGCTTGAAAATGCCGGAGCATATGTGATGATGCCACGCGAACGCGATACCTCCATCGTAGAACTGATCATAGACCCCGACGGAGAATATTCCATTCATGGATACTCAGAATCATCAGCCAGGAAGTACGATAAGAAACTCCGATGGACCGATGATGAGGAACGCGGATTCGGTCACACATCCGGACTGCTCACTCAGGGCCACAACCCATTTGCCTCCGGCAACGCCCGCAAAGCCACTGCCACCTCCGATCCGGATAAAGCAGTCGGAGCGCAATGGCATGCGGAAATACCTACCACTGGGACCTATGCCGTCTACGTAAGCTATAAATCTTCGGAGCATAGTTGTCCACAAGTCAGATATACAGTCAACACATCAGCCGGGCCTGAAACTGTAACTGTGGATCAACGCAAAGGTGGCGGCACATGGATATATCTCGGCTCATTCCCGTTCAGAGGCGGACATAGCGCTCTGCCGCTGGTGGAGCTCACCACATTGTCCGAGGCCGAAGGAACGAAGGTCAGCGCCGATGCAGTGAAAATAGGCGGCGGACTCGGCAACGTGGCAAGAGGAAGCGCTTCGGCAGCAAGCGGTATGCCACGCTATGCCGAAGCTGCCCGCTATTGGCTGCAATGGGCAGGCATGCCTGATTCCGTTTACTCCAACACGGCTGGAGAGAGCGACTACCGTGATGATATATTTGCACGGCCGATGTGGGTCAATCACCTTAAAAACGAGCTTGACATACCGGTAGATTTGATGGTAAGTTTCCACACCGATGCTGGACTTACCGAATCGCCGGACGAAACAGTCGGCACAATGGGTATATTCTATACCAACCGCGGACGCAAATTCCCCGACGGTCGTTCGAAGTTACTCAACCGGGCACTTGCCGACTCAATAGTCAGTTCCGTGACACGCGACATCAGGGCGCTACATGATCCGCAATGGACGCGACGAAAGATGCGCGACAAATCATATATCGAAATACGCATACCCGAAGTACCGTCAATGCTTCTGGAACTACTTTCGCACCAAAACTATGCCGATATGGTCCACGGGCTGGATCCACAGTTTCGATTCGACGTAAGCCGCGCAGTATATAAGGGCGTGCTCTCCTATCTCTCCTCACGCAAGCTGGCACGCTACGTAGTCCAACCTCTCCCGGTAAAAAAATTTGCAATCAATCGGAGCAAGACAGCATCATCACCAGCAGAATTGTCCCTATCATGGGAACCAACAGACGATCCGCTCGAACCGACTGCCCGCCCGAAATCATATCGCATTGAGGAACGCATAGGCTCCACAGACGAGCCATTTCATCTGCTGGCCGAAACCTCCGGCACCAGTATAAATGTGGAGATCGTACCCGGACAAATCCACTCATATCGCATTGTGGCAGTCAATGACGGAGGCCGCTCATTTCCATCGGAAGTACTGTCTGCCGGATACTCGGTAAGGAGTGCAACCGAATGGATCACCGTGGTCAACGGTTTTACCCGCATAAGCGGACCAGATTGTTTCTATTCCGGACGCTATGCCGGATTCGGAATGCGCGATCCCGGGGTGACATGGGGCACAGACATGTACGCAACAGGACGCGTACACGAATTTGACCGTATGATTCCATGGACCGATGATGATAACCCAGGATTCGGGGCATCTGGCTGGGAACTTGAGGGCAAAGCGATCGGTGGAAATACGTTTGATTTCACTGTAATTCACGGAGAGGCGATACTCAGCTGCGGACGCTCTTATATAAGCAGTTCCGCTGCAGCATTCTGTTCTGACACACTCTCCACGCCTCCTGTTGTCGACCTAATATTAGGCATGCAACGCACCGGTCGCACAGGCAAATACGCAGTCTATACACCGGAAATGCAGCGAAGGCTCGCAGGTCTCGCTTCACGAGGCACATCGATCATGGTCAGCGGAGCCTATATTGGATCTGACTTAATGACCGACACGGACAAAGCCTTTGCCTCTTCAGTTCTTGGATATTCGCTTCGCGGACCGGTTTATGGCGCACCGGCCGGTGTCAGCGAAGTGACTTCCCGGTTTCTCGCAGACTTCGGCATTGGCCATTTCACACTCGCTACCGGGATAGAAGATAAACCATACCGAACAACGGGGGCCGATGCCATCACTGCCGCAACAGAAGCTGACGCTGCTGTGATCATGCGTTATGACGCAAGCCTGATGCCGGCCGCGGTGGCCCTGCGTGGTCCCCGACATAATGCAGTAACGTTCGGATTCCCATTTGAAACCGTAACCGATGCACCAGCCCGCAAGAACCTCATGAACCAAATTCTAAAATTCTTCCAGAACAAATGATAAAAACAATACGACTTCACGATAACTCCGCCGCAGAAATCAAAAGAGCGGCAGATGAAGCATCAACTCCATACACCCTGCTATGGACAGGGCATCTTACCCCTGTCGAAATCAACACGCAACGTTTTGCCGCAATAGCAGTAGACTCAGGAGCCGTTATGGTATACGCCGACTATGCCGTGACAAGTGATGACGGCGAGTGCCACGTCATTCCGGTTATAGACCGCTTCGAAGGCTCGCTACGCGATGATTTTGACTTCGGACCTGCTCTGCTGGTGGAATCCGCAGCCATGCGACGTGTGGCACAGGAGATACCAGACGGATATAAAGCGGCCGGAGTCTACGACATGATTCTGCGCCTGAGTCGCGAAGGACTCATTCTTTGTATCCCTGAAACGCTGTCGATAGCGGCTGAATCTGACGGAAAAGCTGAAGCGGGCGAAGCTCAGTTCAACTATGTGGATCCACGCAACCGGCAGTCACAGATTGAAATGGAGAATGCCTGCACCGACCATCTCCGAGCAATCGGAGCCTACATTGATACGTCCAACATTAACGACGTAGACTTCAGCGGAGATTTCCCGGTTGAGGTATCGGTAGTGATACCTGTGCGTAACCGAGTCAACACAATAGTTGATGCCATGATCAGTGCACTTGAACAGGAAGCCGATTTCAGTTACAATGTGCTGGTAGTTGACAACCACAGCACTGACGGCACGGCAGAAGCAGTAGCAAATTTCGCTGCTGCAGACCCGCGCATCATCAAAATAGATCCAGGAGAGGGACACGGCATCGGCGGTTGCTGGAATGCCGCACTCAACCACCCGATGTGTGGTCGCTTTGCCATACAGCTTGACAGCGACGACATCTATTCTGGGCCTGATACTCTCCGACTTATAGTCGAAGAATTCTACCGATCAAAAGCTGCTATGGTCATCGGCTCCTATACCCTGACTGACTTCCGCCTCAATGTGATCCCTCCCGGTCTGATAGATCACGCCGAATGGACCGACCAGAACGGGCCAAACAATGCCCTGCGCATCAACGGACTCGGTGCACCAAGAGCGTTTTTCACACCGATAGCCCGCGAAATCGGATTTCCCGACACCTGTTATGGCGAGGACTATGCCATGGGGCTGCGCATAAGCCGCGACTATAGGATCGGGCGCATATTCAGCAACCTATATTTCTGCCGGCGATGGGAGGGAAACTCCGACAATTCTCTGCCGATAGCGAAAATTAATGCCAACAACCGCTATAAAGACCGGCTCCGCACAATAGAACTCCTGGCCCGCATACGCAAAAATGGACATTAACGGTTTCATATCCGGACAACTCGCCGTATGGCCCGAAGCCGCGACACGCCATGCGGCACTCACCAATGTGCAAATCAAAACGGTAAAGGCATTCGGCACCGAGCTGAAAGTTCAGTTCAATCCGGCCCGCGCGGTGAGCACTGCAGCCAAGGTCGATCCGGCCTCCATAGCCGCTCGCCCATGTTTCCTCTGCGCAGCCAACAGGCCTCCACAACAGACCGGTATCGGACTCGGCGGCTTCACCCTGCTGCTAAACCCGTTCCCTATATTCCCGAATCACCTAGTTATTGCGGCCGACTCTCACATTCCTCAGACACTGCGCGGTCACACATCGCGTATGCGCGAATTTTCACACCTATTGCCAGGCTTTACACTCATTTTCAACGGTGCGCGCGCCGGAGCCTCTGCACCTGACCATATGCACTTTCAAGCTGTACCTTCGGAATATGTGACACTCCCTTCATGGTGCTTCACCTATGAACTGCCTGAAGGTGTCGAACCTGAATCTGATGAAATGGTCAATGCATATTGCCGTGACGGACGGATATGGATACTGCCTCGGCGCGCACATCGCCCGAAGTGCTATGGCGATGTTGTGGTAAGTCCGGCATCACTCGACCTCGGGGGCACACTTATCACAGTTAGGCGCGAGGACTTTGACCGCATGGACACCGCTCTGCTTGAACAAATACTTTCCGAGGTAACATTCCGTAGGCCGGAGGTAGCCGTCGGAATATGCACGACTGACAATCCGCAGATCACAACAACGCCCGATGGTCTGACACAAATTGACAATGTGACTATCGGTATAGGCTTTCATTGGGAGCGGCAACAAACCCAGGCCTTCGCAGGCAGTATAGAACTAAAACCGC
The DNA here is from genome assembly GCA_964555345.1 of uncultured Bacteroides sp. GTDB lineage: Bacteria > Bacteroidota > Bacteroidia > Bacteroidales > Muribaculaceae > UBA3263. Next base: position 24,319 of record CAZKRV010000004.1, on the reverse strand, counting down.
AAGAAGACGGACGTACCTTGATAATAAACCACGTCAATGTGGAGGAGTATCTGCGCTCTGTCATTTCATCGGAAATGAGCGCCACTTCATCTGTGGAACTGCTCAAGGCCCATGCAGTGATATCACGTAGTTGGCTAATGGCCCAGATGAGACTCACACGAGCTATTGCGGCACGCGGGCGGAAGGTAAACGAACCAACAATGGCAGACAACGACATCCAGTCTATAATAAAATGGTATGACCGAGATGATCACATTGCCTTCGACGTATGTGCCGATGATCACTGTCAGCGCTATCAAGGCGCTCTGCGAGCCTCTACGCCTCAAGTTGACGAGGCAATAGCGGCCACCTGCGGTATGGTGCTTACCGACGAAAGCGGACATATCTGTGATACCCGCTTCTCAAAGTGCTGTGGCGGAGTCACAGAGCTATTCGAAAACTGCTGGCAGCCCCGTTCACACTCCTATTTACGTGCCGTGGCTGATAGCGAGAATGAGCGGCAGATGCCAGACCTTACTACCGATGCCGGTGCCACAGATTGGATATACTCCTCTCCATCATGTCACTGCAACACCACAGATGCAGCTGTGCTCTCACAGGTACTTAATGACTTTGACCGTGAGACAACGCCTGATTTCTTCCGCTGGTCGGTAACCTATCAGCAACATGAGCTATCAGAACTTGTGAAACGTCGCTCAGGCATAGACTT
>CAZKRV010000004.1:2845-23510 GCA_964555345.1 uncultured Bacteroides sp. | reverse complement strand
CCTCTCAATGGCAAACGTGTAGCGCTAATCACCAACCCTACCGGTGTGGACTCTCGACTACGGTCTACAATCGACATTATCCACTCTGCTCCTGATGTAAAGCTCGCAGCTCTGCTTGCTCCGGAGCATGGAGTCAGAGGTAATATCACTGCCGGAGCAAAGGTAAACAACACCACTGACACTGCAACCGGTGTCAACGTCTATTCACTCTACGGACGCACTCGCAAACCGACACCGGATATGCTGAACGGCATAGATGCTCTGGTCTATGATATTCAGGATCTCGGCTGCCGGTCATACACGTTCATATCTACTTTAGGCCTATGCATGGAGGCCTGCATGGAGCAAGGCAAGGAGTTTGTAGTTCTTGACCGGCCTAATCCGCTCGGAGGCGAGAGAGTCGAAGGTCCAATGGTCGATGATGACTGCCTATCATTTGTGAGCCAATACAATATACCTTATATCTATGGACTGACACCGGGAGAACTTGCTATATACCTAAACGACACCAAGTTCGGTGGCAGAGTAAAACTCACTGTTATACCGATGGAAGGGTGGAACCGACGCATGCTATATGAAGATACAGGACTGCCATGGGTGATTCCCTCTCCGCACGTTCCCACTCCACAGACCGCTCTTTTCTATCCTGCGACAGGCATAGCCGGAGAACTGAATTATTACTCTATAGGAGTCGGATACACCATGCCGTTCCGGCTTTTTTGCACCACATGGGCCGATGCTGACAAGTTGGCCAACAGACTAAACGCCCTTAAATTGCGGGGAGTAGCATTTCGTCCCATACACATAAAGCCATATTACGGATTCGGAAAAGACGAGGACATGCATGGTGTCGAAATATATATCACCGAGCCTCATACGCCCACAAATCTTACCCTGATCCAATTCTATATCATGCAGGAACTGGCAGCAATAAATCCGGATAAAGCTACCTTCCGACAGCCGCATGATGCATCGCGACTCAATATGTTTGACAAAGTATGTGGCACGCGCGAGGTGCGCCGTCTTTTCAGCCGTAACCACCGAGTGGCCGACATACTCCCGCTATGGCGTAGTGCTGCGGCAGAGTTCAAACAGGCATCGGAACCCTACCGCCTCTATTGATCAGCGGCGGGAAGAACGGAACCCGGAATTGGAGCCGAAACCGGTGTTGCCAAAACCTGTACCGAACTCTTCTTCTTCATCTTCCTCCTCATCATCATATTGATTGCGACCGTTGCGATCCTTGCGGTCCGAAGCTTTCTCTTTCGGCTTATTCTTCTTGATTTCCAACGGTTTCTGTAGATCTACAGGCAACTCATATATATCCCAATTCTGCTCCATATCCCAGTTTTTCCTGAGAGTCAGCTTTTTAGGGAAATAATATGTTTCCTCCGGCTGACGCTTGCCCAGCAGATCGCCTACGGTATATTTGCCGTTGCGGTCAGCATCAAGATACAGGCGGGCATAATACGTGCCTGGAGCAATAAATTTAAGACGGCAACGTCCGTCGGCTTCTACCGGGGCCGATGCCACAGGAGTATCCTGAGCATTTAGCAGTTCCACGATGGCAGGAATGCTGTCAAGCCCCGTAATATTAAACACGATGGTAGAATAATCATCAAGACTCTTGGCGGTAAATTCCTGTGCTAGCGGTCTATTATATACAGGATATATGCCATGCAGGGCCATAGAATCGACTGTGATACGGTATTTCATCTCCGGAATCCAGTCATAGTCTATCCTGAAACGGCGCACGCTCACCGAGTCTGCAGGAATAAGCGCAGGAACAAAGTTACTCACAGTCTGCCATACCGAGTCCCGCATCATTTCAAGATGTATAGCCGACGTATCAGCGGCAGACAAAGGCTGATCCACATCAAGATAAAGCGGTTTATGAAGATCCTGTGAGCCGGAAACTGACACTTTCAGCGAAAGCCATGCATCAGGCTGACTGAGTAAAAAAGTATCAATAGGTATGGTGTCAGACTTGGATAAAACTGAATCTATCTTTTCCTGAAGGGTACGGACATGCAATTTGGCAGCAGCTTCCTGCGCCTTCTTTCCTCGCAGGCGCTTTGTAAAGAATTTCAGGGTATCCGTGCTCCAGACTATGTTGTCAAGCGAGTCAACCTTGCGGTATCTGGTTTCGACCAAAAGCGAGTCAGACCGAAGCATAGCTGTATCTTTCAGCCAATAGTGCAGTGTATCTGACGTAAGCGATCGCTCAAGCACACTAACTTGCTCCACCGGAACTCTCATCTGTTCACTACCTGATGCTATAATTGTGAGTTGTGGCAAAGAATCGACGGGAGCACCCATTTCGAGCGAAAGAATCCTACGGTCAGTGCGGTTGTATTCCTTAAGATATTGTGCCCGATAATCTTCATTAAACCATGTGAGCAGCACGTCGTCAGGCAGGTAGCGTATGCCTCTACGCATCACCACCGAATCCTCGTCAAGCGATGACAGCAGCGTGTCTGCTATGAGTACCGGCACAGCCGATGGAGACAGCAGCGTGTCATAGAAGGCTACATCTTCAGTGCGGTCCCAATGATAGTCGCGATTCATGTCCTTCACCGCATAGATCTTGTAATTTCCAGGCTTGAGATTACGTATAGAGAACTGCCCCAACTGATTTGTTTTGGCAACTCGTTCGAATATTGTTGTGGAAATCAAGGAATCGGCATCAACGGAATATACTCCCACAAGCATGCCCTGCGCCGGCTCAAGCGTGCGCGCTTCAAGCACCATGCCAGATATGCGAAGCGTATCCACCTCATTACCGGTCGAGAAGTCGATCGCAAGGCCGTCAAGCACGTTGCCTTCATTCAGGTCTTTCACGGCATCGGCCAGATCTATGGTATATGTGGTGTTAGGCTTAAGTGAGTCCTTCAGGATCACCGTGACGGTGTGGCCATTGGCACTGACAGCCGGCATCTGGATCTGAGGAGGTGACACCACCACCTTCTCCGACGGGTTGTCAAGTTGCACGTTTTCATCAAACCGGATGGTGATCCGCTGGCCGTCATAGGCATATTGTCCCGGTTCAGGAGTGGAACTCACGAAGACAGGAGGCGTTTCATCTCGCGGGCCGCCATCCGGACGCCCTATGCTCGCGCAAGCGGTTGCAAGCACTGCCGCGGCAAATCCCAACGGCAAGAAGTGGAGTTTATTGTTGGACATGATCGGGTCGAGTGTGGCGCATGAAGTAATAGAGGAAGAGTATGGCGGCAAGCATCAGGCTTATGGAAAAGCTGTAGAATATGCCTGAGATACCCATTCCGAATGGAAATCCAAGCAGGTAGGTGGCAGGCATACCGACAACGACATAGCTGAAGAATGATATCCAGAGCATAGACATCACCTTTGAAGTGCCGCGCAGAGCGTTGGCAAAGTTAATCTGCGTCGCATCAGCGATCTGATATAACAGCAACGGCGGTATCAGACTCATGCATGTGAAAATCACCGCTTCGTCGGAAGTAAACAAACTGATAAGCGGCCTACCGGCGAAAGCGAAAGCAAGCGATGCGCATAGGGCCATGAATAGTGTCAGGTGGTAACCTGCGAAACCGATGCGGCGCATAGCGCGGCGATCGCCCGCACCGGCGGCATTGGCCACCATGACAGAAGTTGCCGTGCCAAGCGAGTAGTAAAAGCAGAATCCAAGTTGACCGACCACAACCATCACTTGAAATGATGCAAGTTCGACCGGACCAATCCAGCCGGCCATCACGGCCGCAGCAGAAAAAGAGCCGGATTCGAAACAGAGCTGAGCCGAGATCGGGAATGAGGTGCTGAATATCTGCTTAAGCGATGCTGCACTGATGCGCGAACGTATAAACCCTATACGGTAGTCACGATATTGCTTCCTGCAGAAAAAGAGGCCCATAATCACTGCCGGGCCGAGCCAGCGTGCAATCACCGTGGATATGCCGGCTCCGGTCAAGCCAAGTTCAGGCGCACCCCAGTTACCATAAATCAGCGCATAGTTACCGATCACGTTAACCACATTGGCGCCAAGCACTATCCAGACCGGCATGGCCATATGTCGGATACCATAGCTCCACTGGGCAAATACATTGAACACTGCAATCGGCAACACACCGAGAAGATAAAGCAGATAGTAAGGACGAATAATCGGCAGTAGGTGTTCCGGCTGGTTCATCTGCGGCAGAAGCAGGTAGAGTCCTCCCATCACAGCCGTAACCACGATAGCATAAATTACATTAAGCAATAGTGCGTTGCGCACAAGGTTGCCGATAGGTCCACGCTCGCCGCGCCCAAAGAGCGCACCCACAAGCGGTGTCACGCCATAGGTGAATCCGATACATGCCAGCAACGCAATGTTGAACAAATTATTGACAAATGATGCCGAAGCAAGAGCGTCGGTAGAGTATCGGCCTACCATCATATTGTCAGCAAACCCCACAAGGATCAAGCCGGCCTGACCGGCCACAATCGGGAGTCCGAGGCGTGCCAGCTGTCGATATGACTGGACATAGTCTTTCAGGTTGAGTGTCATGTCGGTTATTCTATCTTCTTCATTTCAGGAGCAGCTAAAGGGCACCCTGCTCAACTTGCACGCACACCCGCTCTATAATAGCGTCTTTTTCGTCCTTGTCAGGCTGATACTTTCCCTTTAGATTCACTCCAAAGAGCCGTCCGAACGTCTGCCAGAATCCTGCGCGGAACGATCCGAGAAAAGCCTTGATGATATCGTAACCGCTTTGATTGGTTTCCCGCTGTATGAGCTTAACCAACATATTGGCTTGTGAGCGTGTAAACTTCTTCAACGCAGGCTTGTATTGCTCGAATATATCTTTTTCCATCTGCTTGAGATGGGCTTCGCGCTCGGCTTGCGTTGGAAGTGTCTCTATGTATTCATATGTTTCAAGAAGCGTCTCGCAGATCAGTTTGGCATAAGGGAGTGCCTTTTTGACATCACGCACCGTACGCCAGTAAAACTGCTCCTGCTTCTTGTTCTTGAACTTCAGCGGAGGATACACAGTGATACTGTGCAACACCAGCATTGTAACCGTGTCGCCCGATGCCTCCACGTAGGGATAATATCCCCTATAGCCCCTGAGCCGGACACTTGCCGGTTCAGGCACCTGTGCAGCAACAGTGACGGCTGCGGCCATCACTGCCGTCAGTATCAATATGCGACGCAGTTTAAGTTTCAAGTTCAGTTTTTATTTACCGGGGGATAATCTATCGTATAGTGCAGACCGCGCGATTCTTTACGTTCTTTGGCCTGACGCATGATCAAGTATCCCACATTTATTATATTGCGCAACTCACAAATGGCCCGCGACGCGTGAGAACTCTTGAATAGCCGCTCGGTTTCTTCATAAAGTATGTCGAGGCGGTTCCACGCACGGTCAAGCCGTAGATTACTGCGCACTATACCAACGTAAGTGCCCATGATCTGGTTCACTTCCTTGATGCTTTGAGTGATGAGGACCATCTCCTCCGGATGACGGGTATCTTCATCATTCCATTCGGGCACATCGGTGCGCAACTGATAGTGCGGCGCGTGTTCAGCAGCATGACTGGCAGCAGCATCGGCATATACCACCGCCTCAATCAGCGAATTGGAAGCCAAACGGTTACCTCCATGCAGACCGGTACACGAACATTCGCCCACGGCATAAAGTCGCTTTATGGTCGACTCGCCATGAGTGTCTACCTTGATACCGCCACAAAGATAGTGCGCGGCAGGAGCCACCGGTATATAGTCTTTAGTTATGTCTATACCCAGTTCCAGACAGTGACGGTAGATGTTAGGAAAATGACGTTTTGTTTCCTCCGGATCCTTGTGTGTCACATCGAGATACACATGCTCATCGCCATGAAGCTTCATCTCTGAGTCGATGGCACGTGCCACAATGTCACGAGGAGCCAGCGACAGGCGCGGATCATACTTGTGCATGAACTCTTCGCCTTTCTTGTTGCGGAGCACAGCACCATATCCGCGCATAGCTTCAGTGATCAAAAAGTTGGGGCGGTCACCGGGATTATACAATGCGGTCGGGTGGAACTGTATGAACTCCATGTCCTTCACCGTACCTTTGGCCCGATAAACCATTGCGATACCATCGCCGGTAGCCACAAGAGGATTGGTTGTGGTCTGATAGACGGCCCCTACCCCGCCTGTAGCCATAAGAGTAACACGGCTCAGGAATGTATCGACCCGGCCGGTAGCGCAGTCAAGCACATAGGCACCATAGCAGGTAATGTCGGGAGTACGACGTGTCACGATCTTACCAAGGTGGTGCTGGGTGATTATCTCAATAGCAAAATGGTTTTCATAGATGTCAATCGCCGGGTTTGCCCGCACCTGCTCTATGAGCCGCTGCTGAATCTCAAATCCGGTATTGTCCGCATGATGCAGTATACGGAACTCACTGTGTCCGCCCTCACGGTGCAGGTCGAAAGAGCCATCGTCCTTCTTATCGAAGTCCACACCCCACTCCACCAGATCGCGAATTCGGTCGGGAGCTTCAGTCACGACCTTGCGCACAGCCTCCAGATCGCTCAGCCAATCGCCAGCGATCATCGTATCTTCTATATGTTTCTCGAAATTGTCAACTTCCAGATTAGTCACAGAAGCCACACCGCCCTGAGCCAAAGCCGTGTTGGCCTCATCAAGTGTTGACTTGCACACAAGCGCCACCCGACCCTTTGAGGCCACCTTCAGCGCAAAACTCATTCCGGCAATGCCGGAACCGATTACCAGAAAATCATACTTGTGAGTCATAATTTCAAAGCGCATCCAAATACGCACCCGCAAAGTTACGCAAAATTACCCACACTACCAATAATCCGCATCCACACGCACTGATCCATCGATGGACAATGGACATATGTGGATACGGATTAATATTATTTATAATGATGTTCTATCTCCGGTTTGGAGCAAATGAAATCAGGCATACACTGCCCTGTGCGCGAACCTATATAAGTCGGATCGGAAATATAGAAAGTACGGCCATCGAAATTGTAGCAATCACCCTTGATGGGTTCAGAGAGGCACACAGCGGCACTTTCATGACCCGGATAGGTTATCATTTGGTTCTCAACTCCGAGTACGTTCCAGAGCAGATAGGTATAGAATATAGCACGATCCTCGCAATCACACTGCGGATAAAACAATGTTTCTTCAAAAAAATACGGTTTTTCAAAACCATGAGCCTGCTCATCAGTAGCATATGCCAATGCCAACTGAGTAAACCGAAGCAATGAATTAACCGCATCAAGCTGCGTCTTACCATCAAGTTGCGACTTGAGTTGATTCACGATATCAGCCCGCAACTGCGGGTCAAGAACAACCGACGTATAATCGCCCATCTCCATCTGAGGATAGCGATAAAGCATAGGGAACAGATTGGCATTGACATTACCTGTGAGTTCAATGTCTCCATATGACAACTGGAATGGGTGAGCCTTATATGGGATATCCGGAGCTACAGCCAAACGAAGATCAAACTCGGTTCCTGTCTGTGCATCATCAGGCAACTTACAGGTGGTTATGTTTCCCAGATCAGAAGAATCAGAGTCGGCAAACACATAGTATCTCCGGCCATTGATTTTAAGATACGGACGACCATAAACCATCTGCCGGAACGGGAGTAGCAACAGGCCGTCGCCGGTACTCGATAAACCTAATCTGGCACCATAGCCCATGTTGGCAAGCAGATAGTGACAAAGAGCCATACGTGAAGTAGAATGCACACCTGCATAACGGCTATCCACGTACTTTTTTATCAGATCATATGTCAAATAGTCATTAAAACGATGCTTGCGAGCAAGATCCAAGAGCGATGTGACCAAAGTTGCGGCATAAGGATCGGCAGAGAGTGCACGCCATTGCTCTGCAAACTCCTTTGACGACCTAAGTCGATCTGAGATCCAGACTTTGATATCCGGGACGGCAAAAGTTATGCCATAAAAATCAAAATTATAGTCTCCAACAGAGTGTATCTCAGGAGGCTGAGGCAACCATGGCTCTAATGTCGGCTCCGGCTCCCTGGCTATTGTAGATTCCGGCACGACCGGCGACGGAATTCCAATCGCCTCAGATTGCGGCTCGGACGGAGCGACAGGAGCCGACACCGGCTTAGGAGTTGAGTCACGCTCTTCTCCCTTGAAACGATCATATTCAACCCATGCGTTCTCCAGAAATTTGGCATAATCCTTCAGCACTCCCTCACGAAATGAAGAGTAATCACGCAGTAACCCTTCACGGAACTCCTTAAACGACTGCGGGACCGACTGGGCTGCGGCGGTAATATCCACCGCAGCCACAGAGGCCGTAAACAGCAAGGTGATAACGATTTTGGTCTTCACCTGTAGAGATCTGGCTTAGTTTGAAAAACCTTTACGTACGAAGTCTGAGATGGTCGAAGCATGACGCTGTGCGGCCTCACTCTCCTTCATCGCATTTTCCAAAGCTTTCACGCGAGCCTTTGAAGCAGCATTCTCGTTGACGATAAAGAAAGTCTGCATCTCATAGACTCCGTTGCCGAGGTCACGAATAACCGAGAAACTTTCTTTCATCTCATTCTTGATCTCTTTTTCAACAAGGCGTTCATAAGCGCCATAGAAATGGTCAAACTCTTCAGCAGCGGTTTCGTCAGACCCGTTAGCAGCCATATCCGAAACCACACGGCCCTTAAGGGTAGAGCCGGCTTCGTTTGAATAATTCACACAAGCATTGTTGACCGCCTGTTGATGACCGATATTCTTCGATTTGAAGTTGGAAGAAGTACCCATGATTTCATAACCGTCTTCTCCCATGGCAGTCAGCTTGGTGTAGTGATCAGTGAGGGCACTTTCAAGAGTACGTGTGCTTCCGAAAATCTTCCAGTTGTCTTTCTTGTACTCTTTCAGTTTTGCCTTGGCTTCTTTTTGTACCTGTTTCTGCTGCTGCTTGGTCAGGGGTTCAGCAACTGCGGTGCCGAGTATAGTGCACACAGCCACCAGGAGCATCATAATCTTTTTCATAAGATTTGAATTTAAAAGTTGATAATGTAAGTTTATTGTTCTTTTTAGTTGTTAGTTATCACAATATTAAACACCTTCATACCCATTTCGTCATCATTGCGTCTCACTTTTGCCAACCACGAAGCAAATTCTTTATACGAAAGCGAGCGTGGCAACTGTGCACCGGCATCGTGATCCATGGCTTTAGTGAATTCGTTGGGGGTAAAAAGCACATAGAGCTGATTGTGTTCCACAATCTGATCCGTCTGGAGCAGGAGTTCATCGGGGACTCCGTGACCCTTGTCAGCATTAGTTTCGTCAAAAAGAATATACTCCTTGTTATGACGGACGACAGCCTTTCCTGATGCAGATGACTTATATGGAAGCAATGACATGACCTGATCATCTTCCAAGACCAGATACACTGCAATATATCCGTCTACAGGCGACTGAAAATAAAGATACATCTGGTCGCCGGAACGAAAATCAGTATCGGCATGACGCAGTGTCTGTCCGTTGCGCAACACGGACGCTTTGAAATCTACAGCCTTGTTTGAGAGCGCACGGGCCTTAATTGACACCGAGCATCGGACCACATAATGTCCATCGGCATCCAGCTCTACCTTATATCGCGGTTCACCTTCATCGGCAATCCACTCGCCTCTCACCTCCGAAGCGGACAATGCCGAGAAATAAGATCGCTCTCCTTCAGAATCAATGCGGTCACGCTGCACAGTGGTTTGACTTACCGTAGTACCGAATTCACGGGCAAGCGCATTGATCCTCGCAGCTTCAAGTGCCTTGCGTTTGGCATCGGCCGGCGAATCAGTAGCGTCACCGTAATAAACGGCTTCACCAGATATCGTCTTGACATTTTGGGCATGAACATTGCCCATTGTGCTCAATACAGTGATGATGAATATGAAGACTATTTTTTTCATCTACATTTACAGATCATGGTCACGGACGCAGTTTACGGGTGCGCCACAGTTCCGACATAGAGCCGGAAGTAGTGGCAGTCGGAGTCTGCGGCTTAGAGTTAATGAAGTTACTCTGGCGCTTCACATTTTCAATAACATAGTCACTGAGTTCCTTAAGAGTGGTATTGCCTTTGCTTTCCTTGAGTTTTTTCAAAACATAGTATGTGAAAAGTCCATGGTTCTTCTCGGCATAAGGCAATGCGGTCTCATTGCCAGAGGCAGCCGAAAGCACAAGCATATTACCCTTTGGAGCAGTCTCTTTCGGTTTTATCACCACAGCGCGAGCTGCCGTCAGCATGTCACCAGACTCCTGACGCTGCGCGCCACTGAAGCACGCGTCAATAAACACAGTGATAGTGTTGGCATTAAAATCGCCCAATTCTGCATAAAGGCGTGAAAGAGGATAGCATGTTTCACTCACTGTCGCGTCACCGTCAACAGGCAGAATAAAAGCGTCTTTAGTGCGTTCATCAGGCATGCCGTGACCGGCGTAATACACCACGACATCCGCATTGCCATCAAGTGCATTAACCTTGTTTTTAAGATCACGGACAGCACGCAGTATATTAGCATAGGTTGCATTACGCACAAGTGTTACATTATTATCCGGCATGCCCATGGTCAGTTTACAGTACTCAGCAAAAGTCGTACCGTCATTGAGAGCCGACGCTACATCAGGCACATTGGCATAATTCTCATTAGCAATTACCAGAGCCACACTGTTAGCAGCCTTTTTGTTGCTCACCGGGATATTTTCATCAACATCACTTTTTTTCTGAATTGTAACCTTCGAATTGGAATTATTAGCGACAGCTTTACCTTTAGACTGGTGACGCAGAATTGAATTAAAATCAATATCTATCTCCGGATGGCCATTGTAAACCAATGCATTGGCATTATCATAAGTATAAGTCTTGCCTCCAGGAGTAATGAAAGTGATCGAAGCTATCCTCACACCGTTTTCATCTATGAAATAACGGGGAGCCTTAAAATCTATTCCGGAGAATGTAGCCTTGAATGTTTCAGCTTCATTATCTTTAAGAGGCACCTTCACGTAAACCGGGCCATAATTGGTCTGGATTTCAAATACTTCATTAGTTGCGTCGTATGGCTCAAGTTTGAGATCATTAAGACGCAATTTATTGGCATATAGTTTAAGATATTCCTCACTTGCCTTTCGGGTCAGTTTTTCATATTCCGCCCTAAGAGTTGTTTCATTAACTCGTTTATTGTACTCATCCATAGGCTCGAATTCCTTCTTTGCAGACCACTTGCCCAGTGCATCAGAGATAAAATCACGAGCATATTCCGAATATAGAGGAGCTTCTATACCAGAATCGGAGGTAAGATCAGTAAGTCCAGAGGTCTTAAAATTCTTACCTCCGGTTTCAGAATAGCTCATCATCGGAGGCATAAACACGTCGCTCAGCGGATCCTGACCGAGTGCAGTCAAGCGCTCGTTGATGCGCTCAAACGAAGCTTTATCTTCCAGACACAAATAGCAAACTCCAAGCGATTTCATATATTTCGTAGCCATCGGATCAGAATCCAACACAAGTCTGAACTGTGTAGCTGCGGCATCAAAATAGTTTTTGGACTGACGACGCATACGCTTAGCTGCCTTTTCATCACTTTCATTGATAGCCTGATTGAAGTAGCCAACAGCCATATTATAGTAATTCATACCCAAATGCTTAGCCACGCTGAGCGAATTAGGCTTAATTGCATCAAGATTACTGAATATTTCAATAGCGGCTTTATAATTATTGGCATCTTCATAGAGCTGTCCCTGAAGAGTGAGCAACCTATCATCTTGCGGCTTAAGAGACAGGGCCTTGGTAAGGAACTCCTGAAGATACTGTGCATGTCCCCCGTCAACGCAGGCCTGAACACCGATCATCGGCATCAGATCATTTTGCGGATAAAGTTCCATTCCGGTCTGCATGGTTGATATTGCAAGCGGATAGTTAGGAGCCTGCAGGCATGCCTGCCCCATGTAGAGATATACCTGTTCCCGGCGTTCTATTGATCCTGTCGAGAAAAATACTTTAAAATACTCGATGGCTGAATCCCACTCCTTTGCATTGTAGGCAGATGATGCCGCTATATATGTAATAAACGGAAACACTTCAGGGTTACGGTTCCACTGATCGCCAGCAAATTGCGGCATCATCTGGATGTCAAGATACGCGCGGGCAAACTTATTGAGGTCTGCTTGACGGCTCTGTCCTGAGTAGTAAAAAGCTCCCCTAAGCAATTCAGCGTCAAGATCACGAAGAATCTCCTTACAACGTGCATAGTTGCGGCTACCCGGTTCCTGAGCTTCAATGGCAGTGAGGGTCATTTCATAGCAATTGTACACTTCAGGGTAGAGCACTTCATTTGATTCCCCGTCAAATTTCATGATCTGCAATGCTTTGAAAGCATTACCGGCAATATTAGCTAAAGAATCGGGAGTTATCATCTCCACTGAATCCGTAATCACAGAGTCCGGTTGTACGGCACTATCGTCGTCGGTCACTATAACATCGTCAGATGCAGGATACTGAGGAGTGCCCAGTATCGAAGCGCTCCCGATAGCAGTCGTAATAAAGAGAAGATAGAACAGAATTTGTCTTAATCTCATTGTTGATATTGGTTAAGAATTTAAAATGCATCGACAAAGAGCAACTCAGCCGTAATACGTCGGAACTGACTTCCCTTGCCCTCGGCCACATTGATCTCTATCTGGTAGTTTGTTTTCATCGCATCCAGCTCCTTGATATTATCGAAGAGATACTGCTTCACACCCTGTGCACGAAGGAATGCAAGTTGCTCATTCTGAGTAATGCGTTCTTTCGGAGTAACCGAAATACCAGTAAGTTCACCATTATGAAGCACAGGTTCATCAGCAAACGCGCCATACACTCCATCATAGATAATACGGCCCACAATAGGACTGGAGTCAGCCGTGCCGGAAATCTTCACATTGACCTTCTTGCCTTCCTTCATATAGCGAGAAAGTTCGCCGGTAGTGGCCTTGCTGACAATCTCAAGCATTGACGATGCGGCACCGGACTGCTCTACATGATATTTGCCAGGGCCAAAATCTTCGTGAGCAGTAAATCCGGGGTCAACCTCGTAAGTAAACTTCACTTTATAGTTAAGTATCTTGTTTCCGTTGGCATCATAGTCAGGCAGGACCTCTGTATCAACTGTGATGTTGGTGTGATCTGAAATCACATTCTGGCTTTTTGCCTCTTCAACTACCTGTTCCTGGATCTCGCGCAGTTTCAATTCTTCCATCTGCTGCTGCTGGATCAGGGCAAGCGAAACATCTTCCTCTTCTTCGTCATCAATTTGCATAAAGTTAAGAGGCACACGATCCACATTATTGTATATATAGGTCTTACCATCAGCGTTATTAAGCACCTCGGCATAGATCAGCTCAAACTTGTCGCCTGATGTTACAGTATATCTGGCATTTGAAAACGTCAGGTCATCAGGATTTGTGAATGCCGTTACATCAGACTGAGGTACCGGCAGATAGATCGGAGGCATATTATTGAAATCAACCTCCAGCAACTCATGCTTACTATCATATTGGCCAAGACTAACCTCCGCCATTGCAATCATATCAGGGGCCAGACGAGTCGCAATTTCATCTTCAAACAACTGACGCTGACGTGCTCGGCTTTCATCGTTGACACGAAGCTGATAATCTTCCAGTGTTTCGCCTGGCATCATCTTAAGCCATTCATTAAGTTTGCGATTCACTTCATCGTTGACCAGTTTTGAATAATATGGCGTGAGATGATTCATGCGCTTCACATTCATGGCATTGCGTGTCGTAAAAGCAATCATCGTGTTCTTGCGGCTGTCGGGTATAAAAAGCACATCATTCAGTCGGCCTTCTTCTACCTGAATTATCTCTCTCTCATCTTCCGGATCAAGCAAATTCACCACGACAATACTAGTCGGAGACTGAGCAACCGCCATATATTTGCTGTCGAAATTATACGATGCTGAGATACCGTCGCCCAACTCATCAACCGTATTTTTTATTATGTATGTACGAGTGTCATAGATACTTAACAGACCGTCATCGGTAAGCACTGCAAACTCCGTATCATCATCTGAGAAAAGTAATTCTTTCACTTCCGATTCAAAATCCCATTTATGGCGCACGCTCTTATCTTCAAAGTTATACACAGTCACATGATTACCGTCAGTTGTAGCCAAATGATATGCGTTTCCGCTGAGAGTCATACGGGTCACATCATGCTCCAAAGGCATCTCGTCAAGGACCTTAAACGTGCGGGAATCCAAATGAAACAGGCCTTGATCCGTAGCCACAAGTATGCGGAGAGCATCAGGAGTGTATGTGACAGCTGTAGGATTGCCTATTTCATTGTTTTTCAGTTTACGCAAGAGTTGGTTGGGACGGCTCATGCCATATATTTTGGCTGCAGTCTGTCCCTTTTTGTCTTTCGTCAGAGTCACGAAGTTAAAACCGGCGGGATTCACGGCAAGATCCACGATTTTGTTGCCGGCCAGAGCTATGTTTTTGCCACGGACGGAATAAACACTACCACCGGCATATGGATATGCCACTGTAGAGAAACGGGCAAGGCCAGCTGGAGTATCGGGGAGCTTGAACCTATACTCATTGTGTGTCTGGAAAACAGGCTCTTCATCGTTGGAACTAGTCGGAGAAGCCCAGATAGAGGTTGCACTAATGGTCAGTGCGGCACAGAGCGAAAGCGCCCTTCCGGTAAATTTTTCCATTTTGTGATTTATATATGAATGGTTATTATTGTATCGTAATTGTGTGTCGTTAAATAGCAATAAGTCGTGTAATTGCTGATCGAAGCGCTACAAAGCCCTTATATAAAGAGGAAAGTCGCCGGTATTGCTAACTTCGGCATGATCTGTTATAAGTTTATTAAGTTTGGTCAGTAGTTCGTCTATTTCAAAGTAGTAGTTTGTCATTATAAGCAGATGTGTTTCTTCCGGATTAAGACCAACAGTCTGCTCTCTGGCTATTGTCTGTGCGGGCTGAAGTGCATAGCTACCCACAGGTTGACCAAGTTCAGAAATCGCAATACCACTATCGGGGTGACCGGCGTTTACCTTAAACAGATTGAAATAGATTGGAAATGTCAGTGTGTTCTCAACCATGAACCGCAGACCATTACTTTCAGTCCTAGCATTTCGTATGATGACAGAAGTTTCCAATGATGCAGCGGCACGAAGCGAATCAGCCAGCATAGCATAAAGACGCTTGCTAAGTTGATCCACATCTACCTGCACCCGATCCGCCTCCGGATCATATGTCGAGAGTGCACGGGTCACCTTTCCCTTATCTACATAGACAACTCCGTCTCCCTGCTTAGTACTCTTTCCCATACGTATCTTATCATGCACAGTATCCGAATTTGAGCGAGCCTTTTTCTTGGCTTCAAACATGATACGCGTCACGGTAACCTGGCCCGGAGTGCTTGATGTATAAATCTGTGAATCAATCGAATCTAGAATATCAATTGATGAATCATTACCAATAATTATAAGATCGGCGGCCTTGATCTGCATACCAGAAATAGCAGTCAGCACACGTGTACCCTGTTTTATCTGCACTTGTCCGCTGATGCCCTTGACAGTATAATGGGCCATAGCAGGCATTACACCAAGTATAAGAGTGAGAATAATGGTTTGTAAACGTATCATCATTTTAGTTTATGTGTTTCAATCGTTGGTTATGTGAGATTTTTTCTTGAACAGCAATATCCCGCGACCGATAATATAACTTGTACCGATCCACACGTCACATGCAAAGAGGCCGAATGTAAGCATAAGTAGAGAGAAGGAGAAATCCATTATTAAATGCCGATCAACAAACATATAGTAACCAGACCGGATAATCATGTATAGCACCAGCACTTGAACCACGCGCAAAGCGAGTCCTTTGATCTGTACTTTAAGCGATAAGTGAGACAACGCCAGGAGAAAGCAGAGCAAAAATGCAAGCGACAGATTAATCCACTCTGCAGCTACATGATAATAATTTCCCCGTAAAATAGTGCTGATAGCATAAGCATGTATCATAACTCCTGACATTTGCTCGGAAATCGGTGTACGGTGCAAGTCGTTTATCTCATTCATCGCTCCCACCAGTACTATCCGACCATCTATCTCATCAGGACTATCCGGAAGTTCATTCCAATCTATCACATTAAATGTTCGGCTCGGAAAGTCAATCATTTCAGTTTTGTTACCACGCGATTTAAGCACATTTGCAGCATCGGGATCAGCAATTTCGGCAAGAGCCATGGCCATTGACGGAAGTTTTCGACCAAGCGGATCTGTAAAATACACAGGAAATTCACGGATAGTACCTCCGTCAAATTTTGAAGGAAGGTTAACGACTCCAGGCATATAATCATCACAATGCGATGGATAGAAGAACGAATAGTCATCAACCATGAATGTATCCTTAGAGCCAGGCATTGGCCCTACACCTACCGCCATAACCAGATTGGGACAGTCATCAATTGCAGCGAGCAGACGGCTGTCATCTTCGTGCGGCTCATTAAAAGTCACATCAAGACCCACTGCCACAGGATTCATCACTGAAAGCATCTCTATGACGTCAGTGACATCGTCACGCGTAGTGCGATCTATATTGACAATGACGATGCGTTCTTCATAAGCCCTGACAGGACGGGAGTCCGCAACAATATTATAGAAATCGCTCATATTAAAGTCTTTGCTATCATGGCTTGATAGCAAAGTACCAGCTGAAAAGCTCAAAGGCTGAGCAAATACAAACGATAGAGCAAATGCAAGAATGGCGATACCGGCAGCTTTGATTATGCGTAATAGAAAACCACCACGTCCGTTGCGGACCTGGTTATCTGAATTACCGATACTTGGACTGTGGTGAGCCATCTGTGTGCTGTGTGCAGTGTGCTATCTGTAAATGAATATATGGCACCCTTTGTGCAATACTCGGCAAAGTTAAATAAAATTCCCCGAATTTCAATAAATTATCACTAAAAACGTGAAATTTATTAAAATTCAGGGATTATATGAGATAATAGTAGCCTCAGAGGCGGGCGGTGACGCGGAGGTATTCGACGCAGTGAATGCGGAGTTGCGTTGTGGCTTCGATCAGATCTGATGCCGATGCCTGCCACTGGCTTTGTGCATCAAGCAGGTCTGTGAGAGGGCAAAGCCCGAGGTCGTAGCTTGCTGTGATGTTGCGGAGATTGGTCTCTGCTTCAGTCATGGCCACCTTAGCGGCTTCGAGCAAACCGCGTCCGGTATTGACATTGCTGATTGCCTGACGCACTTCAAGGTTCATCAAATCGAGTTTGTCGTCCATGAGTATTCTGGCATTTTCAGCTTCAATGCGTGCATGCTTAACCTTCTTGATACCCTCACCCCAATGCCACAATGGAACGGAGAGCGACGCAAGAATAGACCAACCCTGACCACGCACGTTAGAGTTGAACGGCTCATATTCTCCGGCTTCGTTCTGTGAATATCCATTGACTTTTATGTTACCGTAAGCGCTCCAGCCGGCCACAAGGCCGAGCGAGGGGAGAAAGTCGCCCCGTGTCATCTGCACCTGGCGTTGCTTGGCATCGACATCACATTGGAGCAGGGCGGCTTCCGGACGGTCAAGCACGTTGTAGTCACCAAGATTGTCGGGAAGTTCAATCTCGACCTCAGCATCGGTAGTGATGATTTCCGTATCAGCAGGCACACCGATCACATGACATAAATTCATGCGGCTGAGATCAGCACCGCTCTCGGCGCGCCCGAGCTGATATAATACCTGCGAACGACGAGCTTCGATGCGCTGAAGATCATTGCGGGTCACCATACCGGCATCAAGAGCCGAACGTGTCTGCGAGTAGGCCGTATCAATCTGTGCCACATAACTCTGCATCATCTTCACTTTAGCTCTCACAGCCACCAGAGTCCAATAGGCCTGCTGAGCATTGGCTATCACCTCGGCCCTGGTCATGCGCATCTGATGATCAGCCGCTTTCACTCCTATATCGGCCATTTTGTTGGCAGCCACAATCTTACCTCCGGCATAAATCGGCTGCGTCAGATTGATGCCGGCGAGCCACATGGCTTTCATATTGATGGTCATGCCCACCATCTCCTGATCCGGCATACGGCTTATGCCCATGGCGGAGCCGGCAAAGTTTGGCAGATAGGCTGTGCGAGCCACACCCTGCTGCAGGCGGGCCTGCTCGCGGGAATTGACGGCCACGCGAAGGTCGGCACTACTGTCCAATGCCATGGCCACACACGTACGGGAGTCGACAGTGACAGCCTCTGCGGCGGCACCTGCCACCGTAAGTGCCAGAGCTGACAATATATGTAATATCCTTTTATTCATCAGGCTTTTTCACTTTAAAGAGCATAGAATAGAACAGCGGAAGCAGAAGCAGGGTCACAATAGTGCCCACAAAGAGACCACCGATCACCACCACGGCCAGAGAACTATACATCGGGTCATTTATCAGCGGGATCATACCTACAATAGTAGTAAACGATGCGAGCATGACCGGACGCACACGGCTTAAAGTAGCCTGTATCACGGCATGGTATAAGTGCATTCCTTCTTCCTTGTCAAGACGGGTTATCTCATCGACAAGCACGATTGCATTCTTGACCATCATACCGATCAGGCCCATGAACCCGAGAATGGCAAGGAAAGTGAATGGAGTATCTGTGAGCAGCAGAAGCGGGACAATGCCGCAGAGCACGAAGGGGAAGCTCACAAGCACAACAAAGAGCTTGCGCCAGTTATTGAACAGGCAGAGAAGCACCACAAACACAATCAGCAGCACCATAGGCATGAAACCGATAACGAGTCCTGTGGCCTCTCCACTCAGTTCGCCCTCGCCGACAAAGCGCATTGTATAGCCTTGCGGCAGCTTGATTTCAGAAACCCGGTCCTTGAGCCACGATTCGACCTTGGCAGGAGTGGCATCAGGATTAAACGGATCGGGATCACACTCTGCTTCGATTACTCTGCGTCCGTTGAGCCTCATTACCGAAGACTCACTCCAGCGCAGAGTTGCAGAATCAGTCACGGCGGCGAGAGAAGTGGAGCGGAACATACGTTTACGCAGATCATCGGCCGAAGTGGCTCCGGTGACAAGTCCAGATAACTGAGAGGGATCAATGCTCACATTTGCCATGGACCAGACCGGAATCGAAGCCGGATCGGTTACACGCGAACCGTCTGGCCGACGCATGGTGACGTAGACAGGGACCATTTTGTCATTGTCGGCCACTACGCCCACAGCCATACCGTCGCCTGCAGCCTGCAGGGCATTGCCGACATCAGAGCGGTTTACGCCTGCCCTTTGTGCGTTTTCTTGCGAGAAGCCGAAAGTGAGCTGACGTCCGCGTGGCAACCAGTTGTTTTGCACAGAATACGGATCAACGTACGGACACTCGCGCATCAGCCGCTCTGCCTCGGCGCTGAGCCGACGGAGCACTGCGGGATCAGGGCCTCCGAATTCCACTTCCACTGTGTGAGAACTGGATATGGAGAAATTGTATTTACGGGTGCGCACATAGGCATCAGGTGCTATGTCACGCAAATACTCGCGCAACTCGTTCTGCACACGCTGCATGGTCCGGAAGTCACGACAGTCCACAATGAGCTCAGCATAGTTATCGCCCCCCGTGGCTATGGGGCGCACCAGAGTATAGCGCGCGGGAGCACCGCCGGTACTCACCACCACCCGGTCAACTCCAGGAAAGGAGGCTGCACTATCGGCCATGGCAAGAATGCGATCGCGCACAGCCTCGGGATCGGACTGCGGCGGGAAATTACATTCTACCACGAACTGCTGATAATCAAAATCAGGGAAGAATACCTGACGCACTTTCATCATTCCGGCAACCGATAGAAGCAGTATAGCCACAGCTGCGGTCAGCGATATGGTCTTATGTCCTATAAGCCATCGCAGAAGTTTCTCTATAGCACGATTAAATACATTAGGAGCCGGAGCGGAAGCTGAGGCATCGGCTGCAGCCTTGGCTACGTTCTTGTCCTTACCGAGCCATGCGGCGGCACATACCGGCACCTGGATCAGTGCCAGCACCCAGCTCACGAGCAGACTGACACAGATCACGAGGAAGAGGTCGCCGGCAAATTCACCGGCAGATCCGGGAGTGAGATAGATAGGAAGGAATGTGCAGGCGGCTATCACGGTAGCGCCGAGCAACGGCAGTGCCGTGTTGCGTCCTATGCGATATAAATATGTGTCAGGTAAAAGTCCTTTCTTCTTGTCTACCAATATGCCGTCCATTATCACCACAGCATTGTCGACAAGCATACCCATAGCCACGATAAATGCGCCGAGCGAAATGCGCTGCAGCGTAGTGCCGAGATTGGAGAGTATAGGGAATGACAGCGCCACGGTGAGCACCAGACCGAAGCCAATGATCACGCCAGACCGCCACCCCATGGCAAACATGAGCACAATGACCACGATAAGCACAGATTCCAGAAGGTTGATCATGAACCCCTCAACGGCCACACTCACTTTGTCAGGCTGGAAGAACACTTTCTCCATGGCCATACCCACAGGCATGGTCTTAATGATCTCGTTGACCTTGGCATCGACCGCCTTACCTACATCGGGCACGATAGCTGACGCCTCCAGCGCCACTGCTATCGTAAG
>CAZKRV010000004.1:0-2745 GCA_964555345.1 uncultured Bacteroides sp. | reverse complement strand
CCGGGATAGATAATCACCACAGAAGCCTGTTTCACGGCCACTGCCGGATCCTCCAGCTTCGGCATCTTGAGATAGCTGAGAGTACCGAGCAGCAATATTCCAACTATGAGCGCCCAAAACAGCGTGGTGCGCCGCATAAAGAATCGAGTGACTTTTTCCATAGGGATCAAAGGAGGTTACCTACATTTGATTCAGCAGCAGGATCAATGACCCTGACTTTCTCACCATCAACCAGATGATGCACTCCGGCGCGTACAACCCGGTCACTGACACTGAGTCCGGAGGTAACAGTCAGACAGCCGTCGGCCCCGGTACCGTTCACACTTACCGGCACCACCGACACGGTGGAGTCAGCCGGATTGTAGACAAACACAGCGGTGTGGCCTTCAAAGTCAAATACTGACGACACAGGCACGCACACTGCACCATCACCGTTGCCCGAAGTGGCTATGGCCACAGTGAGGTTCATGCCGGGAGTCAGGTCTATGCCGGGATCAGAAACACTGAGTTTAAGCTGAAAGAGTTGATTGTTGTCGGCCCGCGGAGTCAAACTTAGCATCTGCAAAGGGAATTTCACTCCGGGCATGAGCGGAGAGGAACCGGTAAACGAAGTGAAGTCACTGCGGCGCAGATATTCACTCACCGGCAGGTCTACAATCACCTCCAGATGAGTATTATCCATCAGATCAAACACCGGTGTGCCGGCATCGACCATCTCTCCCCGTTCAAAATTAACTGACGTCACCACTCCGTCGGTCGGAGCGAGAAGCCGGCAATATGACAGTTTGTTTTCATTAAGCGCTACCTGATATGCCAATTGTTCTATTCCAGCTTTTGCTTTCTCAAAATCATTGTCACTGACACCGCCTGTGGCATAAAGACGACTCATGCGTGAAAATTCATCATTAGCCTGTTTGCTCTGCACACGGAGCTGGCTGATACCGAGCACATAGTCGGCAGAATCAAGCTCGGCAAGTAACTGACCACGATGCACGCGGTCACCCTCCTTTACATATATACGTTCGATCTGTCCGGCAGTCTTGAAAGCGGCCGATACCGATCGTGATTCCTCTACCTGTCCGGCAAAGTCGCGAACCGAGGCCCCGTCGGCCGGCACAGGATCTACGAGGAAAACATTGTGTGCCACAGCATTATCTCTATCGGAGCCGCTGCCACCTCCACAGGAAGCAAACAGTGCGGCGGCAATAGCCAAATAACAAAGATTGATTCTTTTCATATTCCGGGTTTCAATTTTTCGATTTAAACGCACAAAATTACAAAAAATTGTTCGAAATAACCCACTTACTGCCACACAAATCAACACACAAAGCGCCATGCACGCTGAGTGCATGGCGCCAGATAACATGAATTTTATTCCTCAGTCGCGGCTGCTGCCAAAGAAGCGGAGCAGATAGAGGAAAAGGTTAATGAAGTCAAGATAGAGCGAAAGAGCGCCGAGCGTGGCGATGTGGCCGGCAGCCGATGCAGGCATCATCTGGGCCATGCGCTTGACCTGCTGGGTGTCCCAGGCAGTAAGACCCACGAAAATGAGCACACCGGCAATGGAGATGATCCAGCCCATAGGGCCGTTATTCCAGAAAATGTTGACCACCGAAGCTATGATCAGGCCGATAAGAGCCATAAACAGGAACGAACCCATCTTTGTCAGGTCCTGCTTTGTGGTGTAGCCAAACACCGACATCGCACCGAATGTGCCTGCGGTGATAAAGAATGTTTTGGCTATGGAACCCGGCGCAAAAGTAGCGAAGATCATACTGAGCGCAAGACCGTTGACGAACGCAAACAGATAAAACAAAGCTGCGGCAGTCGATGATTTCATCTTGCTGATGCCGGAACTGACACCAAGCACCAGACCGATCTCAGCGATAAACAGGCCCCAATATATCCATGAATGCTGTACCATCAGCATCACGAAACCTTGATTAAAAGCAAGGAGTGCTGTAAGGGCTGTCACGAGGAGACCTAACGTCATACGGAGGTAGACGTTTTTCATAATAGTTGAGACACGCTGTGTCAGAGCGAAGTCCGTGCCGCCATATTGCGGCATATCGTAAGGATAGTTGTTCATATACTTAAAACAAAATTTGTATTACATTCGTTCAACCACGCCGATGCCGAGCAGACCGAGAGCATTCTTGACAGTCGAGGCAGTGACGCGGCTCAATTCCAGGCGGAGGGAGCGCTTGGCGGGATCGGTTTCGCCGAGTATGGTGCAATCATGATAGAACTGGTTGTATTCCTTCACCAGATCATAAGCATAGTTGGCGATCAGCGCGGGCGAATAGGTGCGTCCTGCCTCCTGCACCACCGAAGGATAGTCAGCCAGACGTTGGATCAGTGTCACCTCGCGCTCACATGGTTCGGCGGTGGAGTAATCGCCCACGGTGAATCCGGCATCGGCGGCCTTGCGAAGCACTGATCGGATTCGTGCATAGGTATACTGAATAAACGGGCCGGTATTGCCGTTGAAGTCAATCGACTCCTCAGGATTGAAGGTCATATTTTTGCGCGGATCAACTTTCAGCAGGAAGTATTTCAATGCCCCCAAGCCAACAGTCTCAGCCACGTTGGCCGACTCTTCAGAAGTGAGACCATCAAGTTTGCCAAGTTCAGCCGACACGCGTGCGGCATCATCGACCATCGCAGCCATCAGGTCATCGGCATCGACCACAGTGCCCTCACGGCTCTTCATCTTGCCATTAGGAAGTTCGACCATGCCGTAGG
>CAZKRV010000003.1:31709-33339 GCA_964555345.1 uncultured Bacteroides sp. | reverse complement strand
TACGTTTCGACCGGCGGCGGTGCTCTGCTTGAAGCCATCGAAGGCAAGGTGCTCCCCGGCATCGCAGCCATCAAGGGCTAATATCAACCGACACATAAATAAGAATAATCACAAAGGAGGCAGGCCACTATTCAGGACCTGCCTCCTTTATATATAAAATGAGCGCCCCCGAAACCTGACAGAGGCTCCGGGGAACGCTATAGAGGTATGAAGGATTATTCGGGAGTGGAGAAGATCACGATGCGGTTCCAGTTGTTGGTGTCGTAAGGCTGAACCGAGCTGCCGCTTGCACTCTTGGTGAGACGGTCGGCCGAGATGCCGTAGTTGTTGACGAGAATGTCGTAGACAGACTGAGCGCGACGTTCGGAAAGCTTCTGGTTGTAGTCGGAGGAGCCGGTATCCTTATCGGCATAGCCGGTGATCACGATCTTGGAGTCGGGATTGGCCTTCATGTATTCAGCTACGTTGTATACGTTGACCATTTCCATAGCGCTGACCTTAGAAGAATTGATGGAGAAGCGCACAGTACTCATAAGAGGAGCGTTTACAACCACGGTTTCCGATACCTGGGTCACTTCAGGACAAGGCAGCTGGGCTTCGGCAGCAGCAAGGGCAGCACCGGTAGCGGCAAGTTCGCCACGAAGGTCATTGACCTGATTATTAAGAGTTGCGATATAGTTGTCGTAAGCGCAAGGATCATATTCCTGGAAGGAGCGTCCGCCGATATTGATGGTTACGCCACCGGTTCCACGGAAGTCGATATCAATGGGGCGCCCTTCGGTAATATCGTTATAGTTATCACCGCAGAATTGAGCGCGGCCCTCAAGGAAGAGGTCAACATATTTGCAAAGACGGAAGCGGAACTGAATACCCGCAGATACGGGGATCGACCATACATTAGACTTGAGCTGGCCGGTGCGGTCACGCACGTTGGCTTCGGCATTGGGACGGAAGTGCCAGTTATAGGTACCACCTACACCGACAAAGGGAACCACACTCACCGGACGGCTGAGGTTTACACCCGCAATAGAGTTACACATATCCCACATAAGGTCAGCATTGACATTGGCGCTATACCAGTTGTAGTTTTCGTGGTCGGCAAGGTGTTCATGAGGATTTGCGTAGAAAGCGCTGAAGCGCAATGCCAAATAAGGAGTGAACCAGCGGCCGACGTTAAAGTTATAAGTGGCAGAGACGGTCTTGTCGTACTCGAAACCCTCCATGATGGGGAGATCGACGCCAGCACCAGCCTGGATGAACCATCCATCGCGCCATGAGTTGAAGTAACGGGTTTTACAGGGAGCTTCTGCCACAGCTACTGTTTCTTCGCTCATCGTAATGACTTCTTGAGCCGAAATGCCTTCGGAGGCAAACAGAGCACCGCCCATAGCGGCCACTGAAAGGATAACGCGACGTTTCATAATAGTTGCAGTTTGAGGGTTTTGGGATTGTGTAAGTTGAATAAAGTTGAAAGTTTTATTGTTTTTTAATCGTTTTATGCTTTAATAACATGAATGACGTAAATATAGTTCAACACAATTGCAATTATTTTGTAACAATATTGTAATTTTAACGTTTTAAGTTAAAAAATCCGGGCCATGAACACGGTCCGGACAGCTCAGTATATATA
>CAZKRV010000003.1:11939-31609 GCA_964555345.1 uncultured Bacteroides sp. | reverse complement strand
TGTGTATCTATAGGTGATCACACGGGCACCACCATCATCGGAATGTCGAAGTGAAAAAGCACCCTATGGGCTATGCCAGGATTAAACAGACGCGCAAAGATATTCTTCTTGCGATTTGGCACAACCATAAGGTCAATGTGACGCAGACGCTCTATACGGGTGTATTCCTCAAGTATCTCAGATCGGTCCGGAGTGCGTAGTTCAAACGTATAGTTTGGATAATGCGAACTACAATAATCCTTGAGTGCGGCAGCAGCAGTGCGCTCTGTGTCGCGTGAAAATCGCCGGGAAGGTATGCTGACCACCGTTACAGCCACATGCTGTCCGGGGGGCAACAGGCGATGTATAGCATCAAGAGCCAGGAAGTCCTCCTGAGAAAAAGTACTCAATAAAGTGACATGATGCACCTGATCCATACGTTCAAGCGAAGATCCTTCAGGGACAGTAACAGCTTGAATCCGACAAGTGTCAAGCACTTCAGCCGACACACTCCCCACAAGTTCACGCTCCTTTTGATGGGCGGCACGCGTGCCCATTACAACACACCACGGGTTCTTCTCCTTGACGACACGGTCAATCGACTCTTCGGGCACACCCTCGGTCACCATTGTGGTGAATTTAACGGCAGGGAGTTCTCCACGCTTAATCAAATCGCGCAGACGCCGACGCAACTGCTCCATCATGGCCGCAGCTTCAGACTGTATCATCGACGCACTTTCGGTCTGTGCCACCGGATCCTCTCCTGACAATCCGTCGAAAGTGAGAGCGTCACTTATCTGAAGCGGGGTGCTCGCATAAGGAACCAGATACGAGTGAAGCACAATCACAGATGCGCCATGGGAGGCAGCAATGTCAAAAGCGAGTTTCAAGGCACGTTCGGAGTGCGATGAAAAGTCAACCGGAACAAGCACGGCGAGACCACCCGAGGAGGCCTCGCCGTTACTTTCCGGATAGAGAAAAAATTCGCGGTTTTCAATTATGCGCAACGCCAGAGGCAGATCCTCTTCACTTATGCGCACCCTCATTCCCGCCGACACGACAGGCTGCTCCAGATTTACGTTCTGAAGAGTCACGTGCACACCTTCACTTTCAAGCAAAGACTTCAGGGCCAAAGCTTTCTCTCCGGTGTGGATCGCAACAGTTATCAAACGTTTTTCAGGCGCCATACATCAATTCGGGAATGCTGTTATTTGATTAAAAACGACAATTATTCTTTTTCGGCCTGGCTGAGTATCTCCAGAGCCATATCATAGATAGTGGTATCGTCAAGCACCACAATGCCACCGTCGGGACCCGGTTCAATATGCACGCCCAGATTTTTACCTGAATCATAGTTTGCACCACCGAAGTAGTTACGAACGGTCTGTACGGTTATGTTGAGCTTGTCGGCAATCTGGTGCATTGAACCGTCAGGGAGGCTGTCTTTGAGTTGACGCAGGTCGTTGAATGAAATCGTCTTGGTCATAGTTCTGTAGGTATTAGTTATGGTGAGAATTTTTGTTTGTCGTGAGGTAAAAATATAAATTATTTTTCAACTGACCAAAAATAATTGGTCATACGCCATATGTTATACAACATATTTCACCACAACCGACATATTTACAACTAATTAAATCTTTTCTACAGAATCAGAAGAAATCCAGGCACGATGAGCGCCATCGACCTTTACGTCATACCATTTGAGAAGTCCTGTAGGATCCGATGGCTCAGAGATCGAATCTAAAATAGTCACCGGAGTACCCTCATGAAGCAGAAAGGCCTCCTCGGATCGGTCTTTGGGCTGACGGGGAGTAGTGGAGAGTATGACAGACGGCTTAATAATAATGGCCCTATCAGCTGCAGTAACAAGACCTGCCGCCCGCCACGCAAACACACACGTCAGGATAGTGATCACCGACAACACGGCGGCACCGAAGAAACCGATCTTGCGCAGAGTCACACCATCGGCACAGAAATATATGATCACACCGGCCAAAGTAAGCACAAAAGCCACAAGAGCCAGAGTACCCCACACATCAGGATGCATGGTTCGCGCCATAGAATCCATAGAATCACTGACAAATGAATCACTTGCCTCTATGCGATCTGTCAGCCGAGAGTTGACGAACTCCAGATTGTCACGTATGTCGGCATTGGTCGGATCCATTCGCAGCGCTCTCTCGTAATTCACAATGGCCTTGCCCGGCTTGTCAAGCCTAAACCAAGCGTTGCCGAGATTATAGTACCGCTCGGCCGAAGGTCCAAGAGAGTCAATAGCAGCAGTATAAAGAGTCACTGCTGATGAGAAATCATCGTTAATATAAGCCGAATCAGCATCGGCAACAATGTCAGCCCTGACCGTAGTCGCAGTAAGCAGCGACACAGCAACCAGTCCCATTATTTTGTGCATAATCCTTTTCATCTCTTGCGCTTCAGATTTTCAATTCGGTTAATAATGTCTGTAGCCTCGTCATAAACCTTATCAGCCTGTTCGGGAGAAAGGTGAGGAGTATAGCGTGCCATCTCGCACTCATCGAGCACTGAGGTAAGTCGACTGGTCAGCTCGCGATCGGCGCCATCGTCAATCAGGCGCGAGGTCACATTCTCACGATTGAGCTGCGATCCGGCAATCTGAAGTTTATCACCCAGATAGCCCTGAAGCGCGCTGAGCAGTTCAGCATAGAAAACATCATACTGACGCTGACGCAGAGCCTTAGAAGCGGCTGCCAGACGACGACGTGCAACTTTACCAGCCTTGTTGAGACGGCGGGCATTGACATCCGAGAGAGCCGAACGCGATCGTCTGTAGAGCATTAAGGCGACAGCCACCAGCACTATTCCGACAGGGAAAACAAGCCAGAACCAGGTACTGTGAGCCATATATGACACATGCTGTCCTGAACCCGTAGCTCCGAGCTTTATATAGTGTATATCTGTATTTTTAGCTTCAATGTCACGCTTGCCACCGAACGACACCGCCGAGTTACTTACGTTGGCACCCTGAGCCACGTTTATTTCATATGATGGGAGCGATATGCCCACATAGTCACGGCGTGAGGGATCGAAATATACAAATTCAGAGCCTCCAATGCGGAACTCACCGACACTCTGAGGCACGAAAGTATATTCCACCGTCATTGTGCCCGTCATGTTGCGTCCGCTGACGTGAGCATCATTCTCGACATGTGGATCATACAATTCAAATTCAGAGGGAAGATCAAGTGTCGGTTCCTTAAGATACTTGATATTGCCAGTACCCTTGATGGTATATATCAACGTAGCGGCTTCATTGGTCTTGAATGTATTGCCGACAAGACGGGTCTCGGCACTGAACTGCCCGACGGCTCCGTTAAAACCTTCCGGCTGCGGCAGAGGTAACGGAGTCACTTTAAGAGTAGCGGCATGAGGCTTTAGAGTCACGTCCTTATCGTCCATTACACGACGCGGGAATGGGAAATCCTGCACGATCATCTCACGATACACGTTGACCGTGTATTCACCTCCACCGAGCGAAATTTCACCGCTGCGCTGTGGATAGAGAAGCGAACGGGATATGACCGCCGTATAGTAATTCTCGCCATTGTAATGCTCGCGGTTCCACTCGATGTTGGCAGGAGTGGGAAGTGACTCAATCAGACAGCCATCAAAGGTCGGCACAGTAGCAGCCGAAATTGATCGTATCTGCGCGTTGATGCTATAAAGTTTGATCACGCACTCCACAGCCTGATTTTCATAGACCGTGCCCTGCGAAAGTTCCACCCTCATAAACAAATCCGAGGGTCCTACGCGAAAATCTGCGGCAGAACCTGACGGACGCGAAGCTCCGCTTCCCTGGCCGGGATAGATCCCTCCACCCTGTCCGGACTGCTGGCGCTCCGAGGCTTTCAATACGGTAAACTGGCCTGCATTAGTCAACATGGCCTTACCACCGACTTTAACTTCAATCGCAGGCACCTTGACAGCACCAGCCTTATCGGCCCTATACGTAAACGAGTAACTCGTCGACGAGGTGGACTGACGATGGCCGTTGATAATCGAAGTAGACATACCGGTGCTCACACCGGGACCGCCAAGAAATGTGCACCCGTCAAGATCCGGAGCAGAGGGAGTCACGATATTGGCATCGGCATTATTGACCGTAATGGTGAGCGAGAAACGCTCTCCCTCGACCGGATTGCGCGGTAGCGACACTTCGACCGAAGTAGTCTGGGCCGAGGCGACCATAAATAGCGAGGCCACCATCGCCATAACCATATTTATAATCAATCTTCGCATAAGTTCAATAATTTAAGAAACGTGAATCAGCTGAGTTACCACTTTTTGCCTCTTGCCGGCGAGGACGGACTGTCAGGCTTGCCGTTCTGCTGACGAGCGGCACGAGCTCTGGCTGCAGCATCTTTCTTTTCAACAGCATCGAGAATCTGCTGATTATTGCGCTGCTGCTGTTGTTGCTGTTGCTGCTGCTGATCATTTTGATTCTGCTGCTGATCCTGATTCTGCTGATCTTGGTTTTGTTCCTGATCCTGCTGATCCTGATTCTGCTGCTGATCCTGATTTTCCTGCTCCTGCTGGTCCTGATCCTGATTCTGCTGATCCTGATTCTGCTGCATCTGCTTCTCTACATAGCGATAGTTTTCACGTGTAAGCTGATTCTGCGGATTTATTCTCAAGGCCTGCTTATAGAGATCAAGTGCCTGCTGCAACTGTTGGCTTTCGACCGCCAGATTGCCGAGGTTATATGCAGCATACTCCGCCACTTGCGGGTTTTCAGCATTCTGCATCAAATCAGTCATGGTTTCAACAGCCGCCTGCATAAGTTCGGAGTTCTCTTCTTTAGCCGCGGCACCGATATGGATACGTGTCAGGGCTTCGTTATAGCGAGCTATTTCCGAATTGGGGTTTGCGTCAAGCGCACGACGATAGGCTATCTCGGCCTCGCGGTAATGTCCGGCATCGAAATGCTCATTGCCCTGCTTTATAAATGTGCGCTCATGGCGATTGGAGTTATCGACAAGAGGTTTTGCAGCAGGAAGAGCAGCATCTGCCACTCCAGGCAACATTACAAGGAAAGCTACGACAGCAGCACCACGGCTGAAGAAATTATATTTGCGCAAGAATCCGATCTTGCGGTTGGAGAATACGCAGTCCAGTACAATCAGTCCCAGCGCTATTGCAGCAAACAGAGGGAACTGCTCGTCGGCGGCCGTGTAGGTCATGGTACCGAGGTCTGACTTCTTTATTTCATCAAGTCTCTTCACCAGATCATTAAGTGCGGAAGGCGAGGCGCCGTTGATATACACGCCACCACCAGCACGGGCTATATTCTGAGCCAGTTCTTCATTTAGATAAGTGGTGACCACGCGGCCATCATCATCTTTGAGCCAGTTGCTATAAGTATTGTCAAGTGGAATCTGTGCACCCTTGCCAGTACCGAGTCCGATCACATCGACCTCAATGCCGTCACGGTGAGCTACCTCAGCCATAGATTCGGCATCTCCGATCTGGTCCTCCGCATCAGTAATAAGCACTATCGCCCGCTCCACGTCAGTAGCACCGGAAAACGAATTCATAGCTACCTCGATGGCTGCGCCGATCGACGTACCCTGATTCTCGATCATACCGGTGGATATGTCGTTGAGATACATTTTGGCCGACATGAAGTCAGGGGTAAGCGGAAGCTGCGTGAAGGCTTCGCCGGCAAACACAATAAGTCCGACGCGGTCGCGGCCAAGATTGTCGATCAATCGGCCGAGCACATGCTTGGCACGCTGCAGACGCGACACACCGCGGGGATCGTCAGTAGATGATGCACGCATGGAATTAGACACGTCTACCGCGATCATGACCTCGATGCCCTGCTGACTCTCTTCCGTAACCTTGCCCATGGAGCGAGGGCGTGCAAGCACGATCACAAGCATTGCCACAGCAAGCATACTCAAAGTAAATTTGACTGTCGGCAGATAGCGCGACACGTCAGGCATCAGCGCATCAAGCACTTCGGGATTGCCAAACCGGCGCAGATTACGCCGACGCAGGTATCGCGAGCCGAAATATAAAGCTGCGAGCACCGGGATAACCAGTAACAGAAACAGCAGTTTAGGATAAGCGAAATTAACCATAATCTATAATATGCTTAAAGTTATGGAATGGAGCGGACCACAGTGTATTTCATCACAAGCTGCAAGCCGAAGAGTATCAGAGCGAGCCATGCCCAAGGCATATAATCATCTTCTGTATGGGAGAAGTTGCGTATGTCAAGTTCAGACTTTTCAAGGGAATCGATTTCAGCGAATATGTCGCTCAAGGCCGACGACGAGGTGGCCATGAAGAACTTGCCTCCGGTCATCGAAGCGATTTTACGTAGGGCATCTTCGTCAATAGGAGCGACCATGCCGTAGTCAAGAATATTGCCGTTGTCATCGACATAAGGCACAGCTTCGCTCATCGGTTTGGCGCCACCCACACCAATGGTATAGACCTTGATCTTCATGTCGCGGGCTATCTCGGCAGCAGTTTCAGGAGCAACCACACCGGCGTTATTTGAACCGTCGGTGATGATTATAATACTCTTCGATACGGCCTGTCCTTCCTTAATTCGATTTATGGCTGACACTATGCCGTCACCGATAGCGGTGCCATCAGCCGAAATCAGACCAATCTTCACACCATTTATATAATTAGCAAGCATGGCACGGTCAGAAGTCAGCGGCACGGCCGAGAAACTCTCACCGGCAAAAAGCACCAGGCCGAGATTGTCATTCTCACGTCCGGCCACAAACTGCGACGCAACTTTCTTGGCCGCGGTCAACCGGTTGCTTTTATCAATGTCAGCCGCACGCATCGAAGCGGAAATATCAAGTCCGATCACAATGTCGGTTCCTTCCACTGAGGTACGGCTCCAGTTGTCATGCGTCTGCGGACGGGCAAGCACCACGATAAGACATGCCACAGCCCCACAACGCATAGCGAATAGCAAATGACGCAACCACACTTTCCAGCCACCGCCGACACGGGCAAATGCCATCGTCGACGAAACTCCGAGTGAAGGCTCCTTATGACGACGCACAACATACCACGCCACCATCGGCACGAGTATAAGCAGCAGCCAAAGGACATGAGGGTGAGCAAATTCAAAATTCATCATGATTTACGGGCCTCCGTCCCTTCGGTCTGTTCTGGTTCGGGAACAGGCTTGGTGTTCTCTACGAACCCGATAGCATGATTAAACGTGCGCACGTTGTCTTCGGGCATGGGGCGCATCTTGGCAAACTTCACAAAGTCGGCCATTTCCAGAATCTGGTTCATCTGTGCGCTCATGTCGCGTGTAGTAGAATTTGCTTTAACGGCAGCCTTGATCTGTGTTGTAGTCATCTCCATGGCATTGATGCCGAAGCGACCTTCAAGATACTGACGCAGAATCTCCGTGAGTTCGGTATAGAATTCCTTCTCCTGACCCTTCTCACACAACTTGCGATTGCGCAGGACTTCAAGCTGGCTGATAGCCTTCTCATATGGAGGCATAGGCTTCGGAGCAGGTTTAACAAGCACTTTGAGACCGCCACGGTGATATACATACCAAGCAGTTGCAGCTCCGGCTATCACCACGATACAGAGCAGATAGAGCCACCACCAGTCGGCGATCCAGCCGGGCACCCAGTCCCAGAAGTGACGCGGAGCGGCCACAGTGTCCATCATGTCATGCACGGTTGTCATGGTATCTACCTGTTCATCGGGAGTATACACCTTCAAAGCCACCGGATTGGATCGGAAAGTATCTTGCCCGACAATGAATTCCAGTCCGGGAATCACCACGTCGCCTGAATCAAATGGCTGAATCAGCATCTGGCGGTTGATCTGCAACCGGTCATTACCCAGAACGGTAGTGTCAGGCATGCCCTTGGTATGAAGCTCTACTCCAGGGGCGAGTTCCACCGGACGGCTCACATTTTTTGGCGAAGCGGCACCATCAGGACCCTTGGCAGCCCTGGTCAGCAGATCCACTCCCCAACTACCGGCCACTGAGGCGGGTTGCACCACCTCGACTTCGATCAGCCGCAGTCCGCCCTGCATGACCTCTACAGAGTCAATCCGTGCGGTCAGGCTCACCTGAGCCGGCGCAACTGCCGAAGCGAGCAGCAACGCTGCCGATATGATTGCTGATTTATTCATCATTAAAGTTTACTGAGAATATACGGTTTACTTGACTCCACGTTGTTTGAATAGCCCCATCAGGGCTTTCACATAATCCTCATCGGTGGCAATGGAAGCCAGATCAACACGGCAATGATTAAGCGTGTCAACCATCTCCTGCTGCCGCTCATACCACCAACGGCCATAAGCCTGACGCACTTTTTTCGATGAAGTGTCTACCCAGCATTCACCACCGGTTTCGAGATCACGCAATCGCATGAGCCCGACCGAGGGCAGAGATGTGTCACGACGATCATAAACCTGAATCGCAGCCACATCGTGCTTGCGCGAAGCTATGGAGAGCGGCTGACGATAAGGCGACAGATTAATAAAGTCAGAAATCACGAAAGCTGTGCACCGCTTTTTCAAAGCATCAGTCATGAAACGGAGTGCTTCACCGATATCCGTGCCTTGGCTCTCAGGCTTGAAGTCGAGCAACTCGCGGATTATGTAAAGGATATGTTTCAATCCTTTTTTCGGAGGAATGAATTTTTCAATCCGGGAGGAGAAGAAAATTACACCGATCTTATCATTGTTCTGCGAAGCGGAAAAAGCGAGTGTCGCAGCAATCTCAGCTATCATCTCGCGTTTCTCCACTCCTTCGGCTCCAAACAGGCGGCTGCCGCTGACGTCAACCAGCAGCATCACCGTAAGTTCGCGCTCCTCCTCATAAACCTTCACGTAAGGGTGGTTGTGGCGAGCGGTCACGTTCCAATCAATATCGCGAATGTCATCGCCATATTGATATTCACGTACCTCGCTAAAGGTCATGCCGCGCCCTTTGAACGCCGAGTGATACTCACCGGCAAAGATATTGCGCGACAAGCCCCGGGTCTTGATTTCAATTTTGCGTACTTTCTTTAGCAGCTCGTTAGCGTCCATCGTAAAGGGAGATTAGGGCACCTGCACCCGGTCAAGAATGGTGGAGATGATTTCGTCAGTGGTTATATTGTTAGCTTCAGCTTCATAAGTCAAGCCGATACGATGACGAAGCACGTCGTGACACACAGCCCTGACATCTTCAGGAACCACGAATCCGCGGCGCTGAAGGAAGGCATATGCACGCGAGGCCTTTGCGAGCGAAATCGAAGCTCGGGGAGAAGCACCGAATGAGATCACGCTTGTGAGGTCATCGAGACCATAGTCCGCAGGGAATCGGGTAGCGAACACGATGTCAACTATGTAGCGCTCGATCTTTTCATCAATATAGATCTGCTCCACTACCTTCTGAGCCTCGATCACCTCTTCGGGTTTAAGCAGGGCTTGTATGCGGTGATGCACAGGAGAAATGTTCTGTCTGATGATCAGCTTTTCGTCCTCACGTGTCGGATAACCGATCACCACTTTCAGCAGGAATCGGTCAACCTGTGCTTCAGGCAGAGGATAGGTACCTTCCTGTTCGATCGGATTCTGTGTAGCCATTACCAGGAAAGGCTCATCGAGTTTGAACGTGTTGTCACCGATGGTCACCTGGCGCTCCTGCATTGCTTCGAGCAATGCACTCTGCACTTTAGCCGGAGCACGGTTGATTTCATCAGCCAGCACGAAGTTAGCGAAGACAGGGCCACGCTTTACCTGGAAGGTTTCATTTTTCACGCTGTAGACCATCGTACCCACCACATCGGCAGGGAGCAGGTCGGGAGTGAACTGAATACGGCTGTATTTTGCGTCAATGAGTTGAGCGAGCGTCTTGATAGCAAGAGTCTTGGCCAGACCGGGAACACCTTCGAGCAGCACGTGGCCATTGCTCAACAGTGCGATCAGCAGCGATTCCACCAGATGTTTTTGACCGACTATGGTCTGATCCATACCTTTGACAATCAGGTTGGTGAAGTCGCTCTTGGCTGCGACTATTTCATTTAACTCGCGAATATTTACCGATTCACTCATGGGTTATGTTTGTAGTATTGTTGTGTTGTTTTCGTAAATTATGCGACAAAATTAACCATTTAACAATTAAAGTGTGAAAATGGATTGTTAAAATTATCTATAATTCCTTTACCACTTTAAATTATTAATGATTTTTATAAATTTCTACCGCTTTGCGTTTAGCTTCGGCTATTTTCGCTTCATCACCCGCTTTTAAGCCATATTTTTCTGCAGGAGGTATGACAACGACGGTCCCAGGTTCGATGCGGTCCGGGTGACCAAGTTTAGGCGTGTTTTCTTCGTAGATATATACCCAATATTCCATCTGGCCATAATGCTGACGGGCCATTGTGGTCAGGAATCTTCCGCGGCGCACAGTGTCAGTGACCTGCGTTGCCAGCTTCGGAGTATCGGCAACTGCTGCCAGCTCCGTTGCCATCGAATCCGGCTCTGCATCAATCTCTTCCATAACCGAGTCCATCGACTTTTCGAGGGGAGCTACCATAGTGACTACAGTACGCGGAGCACTGAGACGCCCCATAACAAAACCTACAGTAAGACAAAGCAGAGCCAACAGTAGCGGCATGATCCAGTCAGACACACGCAGGCCGCGATCTTCGGGCTGTACTACCGGTGGGTCCGGAACTGTCGGCACCTCCACGGCCTCAGGCATAGCGATTGGAGCCGATTCTGGTTCAGTCGCCTGTGCTTCGTCCGGTCCGGGAGCTATTTCAGGTTCAGGTTCCGATTCCGGTTCCGGTTCCGGTTCGGGTTCCACTTTTTCCGGCTCGCACACAGGTTCTGGTTTAGGTTCAGGTTCAAGTATAGATGGATCCGGTATTTCCACAGCTGCAAAAGCGGCAAATGGAGCATTGACAGCCTCGGACAATGAATCATCAGGCCGAAAACAAAGCACTCCATCGACTGCTGCGAATGTACCCACACTTTTCATTTCGACCGATTCGCCACTTATCAACGTTTCAGCCGCAAGCATAAACGCTTCGCGCACAAAAGCCAGCGCCTCGCTTTCATCACATTGAGTGAACCGGGCCACGGTGCGGGCCAGTTCATCTATAGTCACAGTGCGGTTCATATGTCGGTATCCAGTGGTGTTTCAGCAATTTCTATACGTCCACGCAGTTTTGTACCCGGACGGAAAGTCAGTTCTATTTCAGGAGGCAGCAACATAAGCTTGCCAGTAGACCAATCAGTCACCACCTGCTCAAGGTGCTTTTCAGCAGCAAAAACGCCGAAACCAGGTATTGCCACCATGTCCAGATCGCCACAATGATGGTCAATCGCGTTGGCCACTCCCTGCAACAAGGCCTCCACGCCCTTGCGGTCACGGCCAGTGCGCGCGGCGAGTGCCGTCACAAATGCTTTGCTATCCATGATCAGTCAGCTAACTCCGTTGACACCGGAAGCTGATTCAGCTCCTCTATATAATTAAGGAGTTCCTCCCTTCCCTCTCCGCGTTCCGACGAAGTAACGAAAATCGGAGGTAATTCCTCCCACTGTTTCAGCAATTCCTGCTTGTATGCCTCAATGTTGTTTTCAGCAGCTGTACGCGAGAGCTTGTCTATCTTGGTAAACACAATAGCGAACGGCACTCCATTTTCCCCAAGCCACTCCATGAACTCCATATCGATCTTCTGCGGTTTGTGGCGCGAGTCAACGAGCACAAACAACGAAGTCATCTGAGGACGTTCGAGCACATAATCCTCGATTATTGTCTGCAACTTGTCGCGATCTGTTTTACTGCGCTGGGCATAGCCATAGCCAGGCAGATCGACTATATACCATTCATTGTTGATCAGGAAATGGTTGATCAGTGTGGTCTTGCCAGGAGTGGCCGATGTCATGGCCAACTTCCTGTTGCCCGTAAGCATATTGATCAGTGAAGACTTGCCAACGTTGCTCCGGCCGATGAAAGCATACTCATGCATGGCCGTAGCCGGACACTTGGCCACGTCACTATTGCTTATTTCAAATTTGGCTGATTTTATCTGCATGATATCTTAAATTTTGGTCTTTATTATATAAACAACAAAAGTAGTGAAAAAATCTGAAAACATACGTTACCTTTCATATTTAATTATTAATTTTGCATCAAATAACCAGAGTTCAATTGCCCTATGCCCGAATCTACCGACCCATCTGCAACACCCCGCCAGGGACTTTTCAGGCGACTTGCCGCCATCGGTATGTCGTGGTGGGAATATGCTTCGGTAGGAGTGTGGCGTGACAGACGCAATTCCTTAGGAGTCAGGTTCATCAAGGTTATCAACCTGTCGGTGCGGTCATTTATGAGATCTGACCTCCAGACAATAGCCTGCGGACTCACTTACAGGGCGCTTCTGGCTGTGGTGCCGGCCCTGGCGCTACTATTCGCCATCGGACGCGGATTCGGTTTTCAAAATATCCTCACAAATCAACTTTTCAACTACTTTCCATCGCAACGCAAAGCACTGCAGACGGCAATCGGCTTTGTCGATTCCTATCTGGAACAAGCATCGGAGGGTGTATTCGTAGGAGTGGGCATAGTTGTACTGCTATGGACTCTCATCTCTCTGGTCAGCGCTGTCGAAGACGCCTTCAACTCAATATGGGGCGTAACCCGAGGCCGATCACTCTGGCGCAAAATCACCGACTATACAGCTATATTCCTCATTCTTCCCGTGCTGATGATCTGCAGTTCAGGACTCACAGTGTTCATGACTGCCACCGTACAGGATATGCTGCCATTCATGTCGCCGGTGATCTCGGCACTGCTCGACGTTGCCTCCGTAGTGCTGATATGGCTGTTTTTTACCGGGGCCTATATGCTGATTCCTAATACCCGTGTAAAGTTCAAAAATGCCCTTCCGGCCGGCATCATAGCTGGCATAGCTTATCAGGTGCTTCAGGCCTTGTTCGTGAGCGGACAATTATACGTAAGCAAATACAACGCCATCTATGGCGGCTTCGCATTCCTGCCTCTGCTGCTGGTGTGGATGCAACTCGTCAGCCTCTTTACTCTCGCCGGAGCTGTGGTGTGTTATGCCGCACAAAGCATCTCATACTACTCATTCACGTCTGAAGTACAGAACATTTCAATTGACTATCGCCGCCGCGTGGCCGTCGGAATGATGGCGGTAATCATCAGACGCTACATGGCCGGCCTGCCGCCGCTCAAAGCCGAAGACATAGCCTCCGATTACTATATACCTACCCGACTGGTGTCAGCCCTACTGGAAGACCTAGAGGAAATAGGCTACATAAACCGAGTGCTTACAGACAAGGATCCGCAGATGCCATCATACCAGCCGGCTCGCGATCTTTCGACTCTGACAGTCGGCGAGGTGATCGACGCGATGGCCAACCGCGGCACTTCCAACTTCATTCCGGAATTCGACCATAAATTCTCCGCCGTCAACTCCGCTGTCAATGCAATTGAGAAAGCAGTACTCGACGGTAGCCGAATCATTGTAGCAGACCTTGATATAGACCAGACAAACAACATTCCATAAACATTAATACATAACAAAAACATCAAGATGAAAACTCCCATCGCAACCACCAACGCCCCCGGCGCAATCGGTCCCTACAGCCAGGCTATCGATGCCGGCCAGTTCGTATTTATCTCCGGCCAGATCCCCGTTAATCCCGCCACCGGCGAAATCCCCGAAGGCATCACCGCACAGGCCACCCAGAGCCTCGCCAACGTAAAGGCTATCCTCGCCGCTGCTGGCCTGACTATGGACAATGTGGTAAAAACCACCGTATTCCTCGCTGACATGAGCCTCTTCGGCCCCATGAACGAAGTTTACGCTCAGGCTTTCTCCGCTCCCTTCCCTGCCCGCTCCGCCGTGGCCGTACGCGAACTGCCTAAGCAGGTGCTTCTGGAAGTAGAAGTAATCGCCGCAAAATAATTACGACAACACAATCCCTCAACACCAATAATTAAAAATCTTATGAACAAGAAATTCATCTGCACCGTATGCGGTTATATCCACGAAGGTGCCGAAGCCCCCGAGAAGTGCCCCCTGTGCGGTGCCCCCAAAGATAAGTTCACCGAACTGACTCCCGATGCAGCCCTGAAGTTCGTCACCGAACACCAGATCGGTATCGCCAAAGAAGGTTCCGATGACGAAATGATCAAAGA
This sequence comes from uncultured Bacteroides sp., assembly GCA_964555345.1. Lineage (GTDB taxonomy): Bacteria > Bacteroidota > Bacteroidia > Bacteroidales > Muribaculaceae > UBA3263. The sequence continues at coordinate 17,427 of CAZKRV010000003.1, read as the reverse complement.
CCTCAACGCACATTTCATGGGCGAATGCACCGAAGTCGGCATGTACTTGGCCATGAGCCGTCAGGCTGACCGCGAAGGCTATCCCGAAATCGCCGATGCCTTCAAGCGCTACGCATGGGAAGAAGCTGAACACGCCGCTAAATTCGCCGAACTGCTCGGTGACGTGGTTTGGGACACTAAGACCAACCTTGAAAAGCGCATGAACGCCGAAGCCGGCGCTAATGAAGACAAGATGCGCATTGCCCGTCGCGCCAAGGAACTCAACCTCGACGCTATCCACGACACCGTGCACGAAATGGCTAAGGACGAAGCCCGCCACGGCAAAGGATTCGAAGGCCTTTTCAACCGCTTCTTCAAGAAGTAAGAAACGATACCCAACAACCGTATCTGACGAGGTGCTCTAATACATAGAGTACCTCGTTTTTTCTATAAACATGCCGATCCATCATTATTATAGGCCAAATTATTTTGGAATGTGAGGAATTTAGCGTAATTTTGCATGTATTATCCTAACTATGCGCCGATCGTTTATCTCACTGATTATCGTGGCCGCTACCGCAGCTGGAGCCGATGCACGCCTCACTGCCTCCGATGCGTTCGAAAGAGCGCCATTGGAGGTGATGCCTCTCATTGATTTCAGCAAACGACTGGAAATGATTCAGTTGTTTGAGGCCGACATGGCCGACAAAGCGGATCCAAACGTGCTTGGCGGTGCGGTAAGGCTACTTAACGTCAGTGATGATGTACTGACACTTGAGCAAGGTAATGGATCGACACTGACGATAGCGCTCCTGCCGATGGCAGCGGGAGATACCGCCGTGATGATGCTCGAAAACATCGAGACTCCAGCCATTGATGCCAACGTGAGAATATTTTCACGCGATTGGAAAGAACTGACAGGACTCTACTCCGAGCCAACCGTTGCAGATTGGGCTGTTAAGGGCGCAACTGCCAGCATGACCGAAATTGTTCCGTTCATGCTCGCATCAGGCGAGTGGAACTCGGCTGAACGCACACTGACACTGACACCAACCATCAGCCAATGGCTTGACAATGACAGTGCAGCTGATGCCGCTACAATGATGCGCCCTCAATTACGAATGATCTGGAACGGCAAAAAATTTAAACTAAAAAAATAATCGCAGAGAGTCCATGACAACTTTCGCAACACCCACTTCTTCCGATGACAGGTCGATGACCCTGCTCGCACTGCAACAGACAGTGCAGCGGCTGGTCATGTCGTCAGACAAGACTCAGGGAGTGTGGGTCACTGCCGAGTTGTCAGACGTGGCCGAACGCGGTGGCCACTGCTATCTGGAACTGATACAGAAAGATCCTTCAACCGGATCGGCTATAGCCAAGGCCCGCGCCATGATCTGGGCTAACCTATGGCCTAAGATCAACTACAGCTTCCTCCACGCCACAGGCCAGCGCTTCGCCACCGGACTTAAAGTGAGAGTGTGTGTTAATGCAAACTATCACCCACTCTATGGTATGAGCCTGGTGATCACGGCCGTCGATCCAAACTACACCATGGGAGACTTGCTTCGGCTCAGGCGCGAGATACTGATGCGGCTTAAGCAAGAAGGCACTCTGGAGATGAACCGCAGTCTTGAATTCCCCTCTCCTACACTCCGCATAGCCGTGATATCTGCTCCCGGAGCGGCCGGATTCGGCGACTTCATCAATCAGCTATATCACACCAACGACCTGAAATTCCGCTTCATCACACGCCTGTTTCCGGCGGTGATGCAGGGCGACAAAGCCGCGCGCTCTGTCATTGATGCTCTTGACTGCATATTGGCTGAACAAGATGACTGGGACTGCGTGGTGATCATACGTGGCGGCGGATCCACAAGTGACCTCAGTGGCTTTGAGGACTATGAGCTGGCTGCAAACGTGGCCCAGTTCCCTCTGCCGGTTATCGTGGGCATAGGCCATGAGCGCGATGTGACAGTACTTGACTATGTGGCACGCGAACGCGTAAAAACTCCCACTGCCGCAGCCGAACTCCTAACATCAATGGCCATTGGCCACATGGAGCATCTGCGCGACATAGCTTCAGGTATCGTACAGATTTCTACAGAATGTATGGCCGGAGCCGACCGCCAGCTCGCATATGCCGAAGGCTTACTGCCCGTGGCCCCGGAGGCGGCCATACGCCGGGCCGAAATGAAACTCACAGGAGCCATGGCTTCGCTTGGCAACATCGGATCACGCCTAATCAGACCGATGCAGACTGCGCTCGAACGCACGGGCCAGGCCATTGAATCGGCTCTGGCACTGACTCTGCAGCGCCGCAATTCGCGGCTTGATACTCTCGGTGAACTGCTCGGTGCGCTGTCGCCCGAAGCCACACTACGCCGCGGCTACTCAATAACGCGTGTCAACGGCAGAAGCGTGACCGATGCCTCGGCTCTGCAGGAAGGCACTGTAATCGAAACAACTCTCCACCACGGCACAATCAGCAGCGTGGTAACTAACCAATCATAACTCCAAATCAACCACCTTTTCAGCCAATGACAGAAGTTAAAGACCTCACCTACACCCAGGCCGTGAGCGAGTTGGAAGGCATATTGAGAAAAATGCAGTCCGATGACTGCGACATAGATTCTCTTGCCTCGATGACGCGCCGCGCCACCGAGCTGCTGACAGAATGCCGCCGGCGCCTCACAGCCACCGACGAGGAGCTGCGCGCCATACTCTCGTCAATAAATCCGCAATAAACCAATAACAACCTTAATACTTTTTATCAACAACACATTATGACACGTCGAATCAGACTGCTGCTGCTTACCCTCAGCACCCTTTTCGCCTTTGCCGCCTCAGCCCAGATGCTTGAGCCGGTGAAGTGGTCACATGAGTTCAAAACCGACGGCCAGGAAGCCGTGCTCACATTGTCGGCCACTATTGATGGCGGCTGGCACCTCTATGCGACCGAACTGCCCATTGACGATGGTCCCGAACCGACCAAAGTCAGCTTCACCACTCTGCGCGGACTCGAACCCGCCGGAGAACTCACTGCAGATCCCGAACCGATCCAGATGTATGAAGAGATGTTCAGCGGCGACCTCCGATTCTGGGAAGGTGCCGTAACTCTGACCCAACGCTTCACCATCACGGATCCCGAAGCCTTCGGCATCGAGGGCGACATCGTGTTCATGGCCTGCAACGATGAAAATTGCCTGCCTCCCACCACCTACACATTCTCTGGTGGTGATCCCGGCACCTCACAGGCCGCTGTTGCCGCCACCGGATCCTACAACCCTACTGATCACCCTTGGTGGACTCCCGTTGAAGCCGAAGGCGAAACTCCAGTAAGCGAATCTTCGCTCTGGAGCATATTCCTGTGGGGCTTCCTCGGCGGTCTGCTCGCACTGGTAACTCCCTGCGTGTGGCCCATGATTCCTCTGACCGTGAGCTTCTTCCTTAAAAAGAACGGTTCACGCGCCAAGTCTATCCGCGAAGCCCTGATCTATGGTGCCAGCATCGTGGTGATCTACCTGCTGCTCGGCCTGATCATCACTGTGTTCTTCGGAGCCAGCAAGCTCAATGACCTGAGCACCAATGCTCTGTTCAACCTTATTTTCTTCGCCCTGCTCGTAGTGTTCGCCGTGTCGTTCTTCGGAGCATTTGACATCAAGCTCCCCTCACGCTGGACCAACTCCGTTGACTCCAAGGCCGAAGCCACTTCCGGCCTGCTCAGCATCTTCTTCATGGCCTTCACTCTGGCTCTGGTTTCGTTCAGCTGCACCGGCCCCATCATCGGCACACTGCTCGTTGAAGCTGCTACTCAGGGCAACCTTGTAGGCCCCGCCGTCGGCATGGGCGCATTTGCTCTAGCTCTGGCCATTCCCTTCGCGCTCTTTGCCATCTTCCCCTCCTGGCTCAAAGAAATGCCCCGCAGCGGCGGCTGGCTCAACTCGGTCAAGGTGGTGCTCGGCTTCCTTGAACTGGCCCTCTCGCTCAAGTTCCTCTCCGTTGCCGACCTGGCCTATGGCTGGCACATACTTGACCGCGAAGTCTTCGTAGCCCTCTGGGTTGTAATCTTTATCATGCTCGGTCTCTACCTGCTCGGCAAGATCCGGTTCCCCCACGATTCCCCCATGGAATCGACTGGTGTGGGCCGCTTCTTCCTCGCCCTCATCTCAATGAGTTTCGCAGTATATCTGCTGCCCGGCCTTTGGGGTGCTCCCCTCAAGAGCGTCAGCGCTTTCGTTCCCCCGTTGTTCACCCAAGACTTCAATCTCTACGAACAGGGAGAATTCCGTACCTTTGATGACTATGAAGAAGGTATGCGCTATGCTGCTGAAAACAATCGCCCCGTACTCATGGACTTCAGCGGATTCGGCTGCGTAAACTGCCGTAAGATGGAAGGCGCAGTATTTGATGCCGACGAAATTTCGTCAATGCTCGGTGAAAACTTCGTCGTGATCGAACTCATGGTCGACGACAAGCATCCTCTGGCCCACCCCTTCACCGTGGAGGAAAACGGCAAGTCCGTGACCATCTCCACCATTGGTGAGAAGTGGAGCTACCTGCAGCGCTATAAATTCCACGCCAACAGCCAGCCTTATTATATCGTGCTCGACAATGACGGCAATGCCCTGAGCGGATCGGCAGGATATGACGAGGATATACCCAAGTTCAAGAAGTTCCTCGAAGACGCTCTCGAGAAATATTGATAACAAAAACATCTGAATCGGGAGTTGAAAGTCAGGAGCTTCACTCTTGACTTTCGGCTCCCGATTTTTTAAAACATTATGATATCAGACGAACGAACCACCAGAGCCGAACGCGTGATCAACGCGGCATCGCAGATGATGACTGCGGCACGCACCGCTCCAAAGGCCAAAGGCAATGATCTGGTAGAGATAGCCGTAGTAACTGACGGAGATCTCAGCGTCCTATCGGAGGCAATGCACGCTGCCGGGACCGAGCAAAACCGGCCGGGACTTATACGCGATGCGGCCAACATACTGCGCGGCGATGCAGTGATGATTATCGGCATACGCCCCCAGCCTATGGGACTAAACTGCGGCCACTGCGGATTTCCAAACTGCGGAGCTAAACCGCACGACGTGCCGTGTGCCTTCAACTCGATTGATGTAGGCATAGCTGTCGGTTCAGCCTGCGCCACAGCTGCCGACCTGCGGGTCGACACACGCGTGATGTATTCGGCCGGCATCATAGCCCAGCGTCTCGGTTGGCTTCCAGGCTGCCGTCTGGTTCAGGGCATAGCGATATCAGCTCTCAGCAAATCACCATTCTTTGACCGTGGATAGACTCACCGCCGCACAACGCAAATCAGTAGCCGCTCTCGGCCAAATCTCCGAGCGCAGGGCTACCGGCCTATTCAAAGCCGAAGGCACCCGTTGCGTCACCGACATGCTCCCACATCTTTCCTGCCGCCAACTTCTGGCCACGGCACAGTGGATTGATGAAAACCCGGCTTACGCGTCGCATCCGGCACTGATCCAAGTTACTG
>CAZKRV010000003.1:0-11839 GCA_964555345.1 uncultured Bacteroides sp. | reverse complement strand
GCATTGGTCCGTGTCAGGGTTACATACGTTGATGATCTTGCCCGGACTTTGAGTGAATGCGGACTCCCGGTGTTAGGCACCTTCCTTGACGGACGCGATCTCTATGCTGCCACTGACATACCACTCTCTCCTGCTCCAGTCGTCGTAATGGGCAATGAAGGAGCCGGCATATCACCCGAAGTGGAGACAGCCGTTACTGATCGGCTACGCATCCCGTCGTTTCCTCCCGGACGCACCACCTCTGAATCTCTCAACGTGGCCATGGCCACAGGTATAGTAATCAGCGAACTCTCCCGACGTATCTATGGCTAAAAAAACTGCAACCGCCTGGTTCTGTTCCAACTGTGGCAACGAATCTTCAAAATGGGAAGGTCGATGTCCGGCCTGCGGCGAGTGGAACACAATGGTTGAAGAACGAACCGTGACACGAGCAACACGCGCTCAGCGCGCCTCAGATAAGGGAACCCTCCGGCTCAATGCCGCCGACATGAGTACTCCGCAACGTGTCAGCGACATAGTGATTGAGCAGGAGGAGCGCATCAAGATGCCGAGTGCCGAACTGAACCGAGTGCTCGGAGGTGGACTCGTACCTGGCTCTATGGTGCTCGTAGGTGGTGAGCCGGGCATCGGCAAATCCACTCTCGTGTTGCAGAACATACTCTCCATTCGCCGCTGTCAGGTGCTCTACGTAAGCGGAGAGGAGAGCGCCACCCAAATAAAGATGCGTGCCGACCGCATAGGTCGGCCAAGCGAAAATTGCTTCATCGTCACCGAAACCTCTCTCGACAATATCATGGCCCACATTGAGGCCATCAATCCCGGTCTGGTGATAATAGACTCGATCCAGACCATTGCCGCCGACGATCTGGAATCATCGGCAGGCTCCGTGAGCCAGGTGCGCGAATGCGCGTCACGGCTTCTCGCCTATGCCAAGCGCACAAACGTGCCGGTGATACTCATAGGCCACATCACCAAGGAAGGTTCGCTCGCCGGGCCCAAGGTGCTTGAACATATAGTGGACGCTGTGCTCCGATTTGAGGGTGACTCACACTATATGTACAGGATACTCCGCGCAATCAAGAACCGGTTCGGATCCACCTCCGAACTCGGCATATATGAAATGTGTCAGCGCGGCCTCAGGGAGGTAACTAATCCGAGCGAAATGCTAATGAATCAAGGAGCCGAAGAATTATCCGGGGTCGCCGTAGGGGTGACTGTGGAGGGGCTGCGCCCGATTCTGATTGAAGCTCAGGCTCTGGTCAGCACAGCTGCCTACGGCACGCCACAGCGTTCTGTCACCGGATTCGACTCCAAGCGCATGAATATGCTGCTCGCTGTGTTAGAAAAGCGCGTCGGATTCAAATTGGCACAAAAAGACGTGTTCCTCAATATTGCCGGCGGACTAAAAGTCAATGATCCGGCACTCGACCTGGCGGTGATATGTGCCATATTGTCAAGCAATGTCGATATGGTGGTACCCCGGACCACGTGCATGACGGGTGAGGTCGGACTATCTGGCGAGATACGTCCGGTCACCCGCATAGAACAAAGAATAATGGAGGCCGAAAAACTCGGACTCGACACCATAATCATACCCAAGAACAATCTGAAGGGGGTCGACACTTCGCGACTGCGCATCAGCGTGGTAGAAGTCGCTAAGGTCGAGGAAGCATTCCGCGCCCTCTTCGCTTAAATCATAGACCTACGATCATGGCAAATATAGGAGACTACGTAAGATTTCTAAACGATGTCGGCGGTGGCCGAATCACCCGGATAAATGGACAGACGGCCTATGTGACCGACAACGACGGATTTGAGACTCCCGTGTTGCTCCGGGAATGCGTGGTCGTGCCTGCCGACAAACCCCAGCAGTCAGGATCCGCCTCAGTCCAACTGGACGCAAAGCCACGCAACACCATCATCGAAACTCCGGCCGAACCCGTGGCAGAAACACCTGAAGGCGAAAAACTCACTGCTGCGATAATATTCGAGCCACATGACATAAAGCGTCTGTCGGTTACTGATTTCGACGCTCTGCTGGTCAATGATTCCAACTACCATCTGCTCTATGCCGTGGCAGTGCGTGAATCAGCTGAAAAGCAATGGACCATGCTTGCCTCCGGTACCGTGGAACCTGGCACACAGATCCTGCTTGACGAGGTGGCACATGACGATCTGCCATCACTGGAACGCATCAATGTACAACTCATTGCGTTTAAACCGGGCAAACCTTACGACATGAAAAACGCCGTAACCGTTGAAACAAAAATCGACAACACCCGTTTCGCCAAACTTCACTGCTTTGCAAAGAGCGAATACTCTACAGTTCCGGTCATCACAGTGCCGGTAATAGAATCAGATAAGCCATACCGCAGCATCAACTTGGCAGAAGTCGTGGCTGATGCAGCTCCGAAGGCAGCCGACAGACGCCCTGCCCGCCCTGCCGCTCAGCCATCAGAAAAGAAAAATGCCGGACCAAAGGTGGTCGATCTACATATCGACAGCCTGCTTGACTCGACTGCCGGGCTCACCCCTACCGACATACTCGGTCGCCAAGTCGAGGAATTTCACAATCAAATGAAAGCGCTCAGAAAGGCTCCGGGAGCCAAAATCATATTTATCCACGGCAAGGGTGAGGGAGTGCTCCGCCACACCATTCTGGATCAACTCCATCGCTACTATCCGAAATGCGAAGCCCAGGACGCATCTTTCCGCGAATACGGATTCGGAGCTACCCAGATCACCATTCACTGATGCTTGAGGTGCTATGGAGGTAAGGATATTTTCAGGCATGGGCAATTCACTTGCCGTTGGGAGTAGGCTTCGAAGTCTGCTCGCTGACGACACGTCTGATGACCTGCTGTGGGTATTTCCGGTTTATTCGTGGGGAATCCCCCCGGTACTGGTACGCCACATCAGCAATCTTGACCTGCGGGGGCGCAGATGCCATATGGTATGCACCTTCGGTGACGAAGCCGGCCGGACCGACCGCCAATGGCACTCACTCATCGAAAGCCACGGAGGCGTATGTGGCTGCATCTACGGCATACAGATGCCAAACACATATGTATGCCTGCCATTTTTCAATGTCGATTCTACGTCAGTGACCGAAGCTAAACTGAAGGCGGCCACCGACCGCGTGAAGGCGATTGCCTCCTCACTACTCGCCAATCGCGACAATCAGGTCATTGATCTCCATTTCGGACCTATGGCCGCCTTCAAGTCACGCATCATCTACCCGTTTTTCTTCAGATGGCTTGAAAAGTCAAGCCGATTTCACCACACCCCGGCCTGTACAAGCTGTGGCCTTTGCATAAAGCACTGCCCGGTTTCCAATCTTACGCCTGATGATGACGGTGCACCGGTGTGGGGTGACAATTGTGCCTTTTGCCTACGCTGTTACCACGCCTGTCCACACCATGCCGTAGCCTATGGACGACAGACCCGAGGCAAAGGGCAATACCTCCATCCTGACTTCTACAAACTCCTCAAATAAAATTAAAATGACACACATTCACACTGTACTGTTCGCAGCGGCCATGCTATTGCCGCTTGGTGCTATGGCCACGCCTAAGCAACTGACGAAAACCATCACATGGGAAATTACGGACACAACCCTCAACATCTGTGGCAAAGGTAAAATGCCCGATTTCGGAGGCAAGAACGCACCATGGAGTTACTCCAACGTCGGTCTGCCAATTCGCGAGATCATCATCAGCGAGGGAATTACGTCAATCGGCGACGAATCCTTTGTAAACCCGACCTACAATCAGGAAAACATCACAGGTGAACGTCGGGAAGGAGGACTGCAGAACGTGGTCCGAGTACACCTCCCGACAACCATCACCCGCATTGGAGCCAAAGCATTTCAGGGACTGAACATCAGCTATATCAACATACCTGCCTCCGTAACCGAAATTTGTGCCCAGGCATTTAACCTTTCAGGATTACGTCATATCAGCCTACCATCAGGGTTAAAACGTCTTGGCTTCGGCGCATTTGAAAGTTGCGTCAATCTGGAAAGCATTGATTTCAACAACGCAAAAATCAATCTGCCTGCCGGCGCGCTGTTTGACTGCGAGCAACTCTATATAGTGTTAAACTCGGCTAATATCACCGATGTCCATGAGTTGGCCATAGGCTCAACTCCACTGGAGAAGTCGCCAGACATACTCGCGCTGTTTGCCGCATCAAACGTAGACCGTACCATGGCCACATGTCTAATGCCGTGGGGAGAATATATCGACAAATTTCTACCAAACCCGCCCAACATGACCGAGGAAGAGAAAAATGTGGTCAAACGTAAGTTAAAAGAATGGGAACGCTCTCCTCTGGGTCGTAAGGCACCAAAGGTTACACGCCGCGAAATGCTTGACGCACTTTATATGGAAATCGCGGAGACTGACCCCGTACAGCATGCCGAATACCTTACAAATCATCAGACAATCAACTCCCGCTATGAAGCAGATATGAACAAAGTACTTGACGACTATTTCAAAACCCTGAATGAAGCCCACTCGGCCATGTTCCGGCTTGACGAGTTCACTCTCGAACCTTACAATAAAAGCACAGGTAACTTCATAATCCGATCTGCACATCATGGATCATTCATAGTTAGCATGGATGCCGATTCGGCTGACGATTTCTGCAATCATTGGCATGAAATAAGCCGTAGCGCCAGAGCAGGACTTGTAAACAAGGCTGACGGAGTATTGCTCCGTAATGCCATATTCTCCTTTTCAGACGGACGCGCTTTTGCTGCTGCTCCCCTCATTTATTAGAATTTTTGCAGCTCATATTTTAGGCTGTTAAGGTTCTTTTCATTATATTTGCACTCAATAAACCTATTATATCAATTAGTTTAACTATGTGTCCTAATAAGCTCAAAATGTACTTGGTGGTTTCGGCCATGGCATTCAGCACATACTCAATGAGCGCAACAGACTCTGTGACACTGACATTTAACCGAACTGGTTCAAGTGCAGCAAACGTACAGATCAACGCCACAGGTATTAATGGAGTCACCGCGACTCTCGATGCGGTTTCGCCTGCGATGAAGACATCCGGATCTGCAATTTCATCAGATATTCTTTGTCCTGATGTCAACGGCAACTCCAATCCCACCATCACGTTCCTCATGACCGTGAAAGGACTTCCTGCATCTTTCACATTTAACACTATCGGCCTTGACATACATGCTTTCAATGCATCCGGGGCCTATCAATCACACGAAGACAACAAGATCCGTCAATGGAACGTCGATGTGGCCACAGGTGCTTCGGAATCGGCTCTCACGCCATTCGCCACATTATCAGACATTGATATTGCTGATGGGGTTAACCCTTCGGGCACTCGCCATCAGCTCTGGTATGCCACATCATCATCTGCGGTGAACGGCTCCGGATCGATGACACTGAAACTGACCGTAACCAAAGGCACGACTAATGAAGGCTGCTTCTTCGGTCTTTCGTCTGTCACCCTCTCCACCGGTGAAGTCGAACCCGAGCCCCCAGTTCCTCCGGAGCCTCCGGTGGTATCAGGTGGTAAGATCTATACCATCAAGTGGAAGAACAATACCTCTAACTACATGACAGAAGCCAGTGACGGAGGTATCGTCATCAGCAACTACTCCACCTCTAACAAAATTTTCTGGGAATTCATTCCAACCGACAATGAGGACTGCTTTTATATCCGCAACACCGCTTCCGGTCTCTATATCGGTTCCTGCAACATGACTCCCTCGTCTGCTTCCAAGGTAAAGATGTCGGCTACTCCGGTTGAATACTACGTACACCAGTCAGCATCTACCTCCGGCGAAAACAGAGGCTGCTGGTGGCTATCATCAACTGACTGTGCTAACTACAATAATGAAACCTCCGGCGCCCGATGCCTTAATAAAGACGGAGCTTCAACAAGCATCATCACCTGGACCTCCGGACTCAATAACATCGGTTCATACTGGACCCTGACCGAGAGCGAAGACCTCTACGAACCGCGTCCTTTCACCCCTGCCGCTGAAATTGGCAAACCTAACCGTTTCTATCACATAATCAGCGCCACAGATTCCCGCTCGCTGACACACTCACTCAACTGGGTCAAAAAGGCTGAAACCGACGACCAGAATTGGTATTTCGTCGGCGAAAACAATCTATCCGGAGGCTACCAGATCGTCAAAGGCGGATCTAACGAACCTATCAATTCCGGAGCACGCTACAAAATTTCGGATTCCGAGCGCGGATATACGTTCACAGGTAGCGATGATCAACCGCTCACTATCGATGGCGTCAGTGAGTTCACATTCACTTCCGCCCGTAGCCAAACTGCCCGAAATATGCAGATCTACAGCATTCCCTGCGGTTCCGTAGGCAAAACGTATATAACCCAGGTAATTGGCGAAAACGATGAAGATTTCTTCTATCCCATGTCGACAATCGGTTCCAAAGGCCTAAACCACCCACTCGCCTCCAAGCCGACTAACAAATACACCATACTGAGCCGCGATGCAATCATCGTACCCCTCCCCGGCAAGAGAATCACCGTGAAACTCAACTCCGCGCCCTCAGCCAACACTGCTGTAAGCATTCATTTTGACGAAGACTTTGACGGAGTATTCGAGCGCACCGAGATACTCACGCCCGCACAGGAAATGGCATTCGATATTGACTATCCTGAAAGTCCTAAAAATCTAAAAAATACGCGTATGCGTATCAGGGTTGACGAAAATGGTGTCACAGATCCAGAGGCTGACGTGTGCGGCCAGATCCTTGATCTCCGCGTGCAGTATTTGCCTTACTCGGAACTGCCCGGCACTATCAGTGTTGGTGTCAACGATCCGACCCGTGGCACTGCCACTACTGACTCTGCCACACTCATCAGCGCTAAGCCCAAAGGCACCTCCCTTTTCCTTTACTGGGCAGAAGGCCACCGCATCATCTCTCTCGAAGCCGAGCACGAAGTGGCTGTGACCTCCGAGGGCCATAGCAAGATAATCGCCTACTTCTCACCAAACCTTGAGAAGGACGGTATTGACGGAGCATTGCTCAACAAAGTCGATGGCAATGCCGAGATCAGCGTGACCGACCGCACTGTCAGAGTCATCGCCGACTCCGAAGTCAGCCATATCTTCGCATTCGCACTCAACGGCACAACAGCGGCCTCCAATTCAGGTAGCACAGAGCTGGACCTCAGCGTCCTCCCCTCCGGTGTCTATATCGTCAAGGCTATCACCGCCACAGGCATCGTCACCGCAAAAATCATAATCTAACAGAATAAATCACTCATTGACATATATGAACAAACAAATTATCTTCAGCGCACTTGGTGCTTTAGTCACCGCAGGAGCAGCACAGGCTCAGGATGCACAAAAGCCTAACATCATCTATATCATGTGTGATGATATGGGTTATGGTGATCTCGGGTGCTATGGCCAACAGTTCATCTCAACCCCCCGCATAGACCGAATGGCGGAAGAGGGAATGCGCTTTACTCAAGCTTATGCAGGTAGCCCTGTATCGGCTCCTTCACGCGCCACATTTATGACCGGACAACACTCGGGTCACACTCTGGTGCGCGGCAACAAGGAGTACTGGAATAACGGAAATCTCAACCAGAAATACGGCAACAACACCGACTACTCTGTGGTAGGTCAGCATCCTTACGATCCCAACCATGTAATTATACCAGAGATATTCAAAGACAACGGCTACACTACCGGTATGTTCGGCAAATGGGCCGGAGGCTACGAAGGCTCAGTATCAACCCCCGACAAGCGCGGCATTGATGAATATTACGGCTACATCTGCCAATTCCAGGCACACCTTTACTACCCCAACTTCCTGAACGAATACAGTCGCTCTCGCGGTGACGAGGGTGTGAAGCGCGTCACTTTGGAACAAAATATACAGCACTCCATGTATGGTGACGACTACTTAAACCGCGAACAGTATTCGGCCGACATGATCCATGACAAAGCTATGGAGTGGCTTGATAAGCAGACGGCTGACCAACCTTTCCTCGGCATCTTTACATACACTCTGCCCCACGCCGAACTGCTTCAGCCTAACGACACAATCCTGCAGGCATATCAGGATAAATTCTGCGAATGTGAAGAGAAAGTGTTCGGTGGCAATGAGAGCTCACGCTACAACCCGACACCGATCGCCCACGCCCAGTTCGCCGGCATGATCACCCGACTCGACCAACAGGTAGGTCAGATCCTCGATCTGCTTGAGAAAAAAGGTCTTGATAAAAACACCGTTGTAATCTTCACCTCCGACAACGGCCCCCACGAAGAAGGTGGTGCAGATCCAACATTCTTCAACCGTGACGGTCTGCTCAAAGGCACCAAACGCTCCACTCATGAAGGCGGCATTCGCATTCCTTTCATCGTGCGCTGGCCAGACAAAATCAAGGCAGGTTCGACTAACGATCACCAGTTCGCTTTCTATGACCTGATGGCAACATTCTGCGACATTGCCGGTATTGAGAACTACGTTGAACGCTACACCAATCCTAACGTAACCAACGACTGGTTTGACGGCATTTCAATCTACCCCACCCTCATTGGCAAAGACTCCGAGCAGCAGAAGCACGACTATCTTTATTGGGAGTTCCACGAAACCAATATGCTCGGTGTGCGTATGGACAATTGGAAACTTGTGGTCACCAACGGCAACTGCGCGCTCTATGACCTGGCAACAGACATACATGAAGATACCAACGTAGCCTCACAGTATCCGGATATCGTAGCCCAGATGAAGGAATACATTAATAAGGAGCATACCCCGAGCCAATATTTCAACGTAACACTCCCACGCTAAAACAACACCCTACACAAAGCAAGAACTATGGACGAAATGCTGCGGTATTTCCCATCGCTTACAGAGACACAACGCCGGCAAATGTCGGCGTTGCGTCAACTCTATGGTGAACGAAACGAAAAGATCAATGTGATCTCGCGTAAAGACATTGATAATCTTTATGTAAATCATGTGCTTCACTCTCTATCAATTGCTAAGTTTATCACTCCTGTCAATGGTACAAGTTTTATTGACCTTGGATGCGGTGGTGGATTCCCAGGTATTCCACTGGCTATAATGTGGCCGGCCTGCGACTTTCATCTCATTGACCGTATAGGTAAGAAAGTCAACGTAGCCAAAGAAGTAGCCGAAGAACTCGGATTGACGAATTGCACCTTCCAACACGGTGACTCCGGAGAATGTCGCCGCCGCTTTGACTATGTGCTGAGTCGTGCCGTTATGAATCTGCCGGATCTGGTAAAAGCATCACGCCACCTGGTGTCGTCATCGCGACGCAACAAGTTACCCAATGGACTTATCTGCCTTAAGGGGGGCGATCTTGATGAAGAGATCAAAGCAGTGAAAGCCGACGTACTGCAGGTACCACTAAGTGACTTTTTCTCCGAAGAATATTTCTCAACGAAAAGTTTAATATATCTGCCGCTATAATGAAAACGATGATAATCACGATATTGCTACTGATTGTAGCAAACGTGTTCATGACTTTCGCGTGGTACGGTCACCTGAAACTACAGGGATCCGGAATAACAAGTAACTGGCCGCTTTATTTGATCATACTCCTGTCATGGGGTATCGCTTTGGTTGAATACTGTTTCCAGATTCCGGCCAACCGTATGGGCTTTGACGGCAACGGCGGCCCGTTCTCCCTGATTCAGCTAAAAGTGTTACAGGAGGTGATCACACTTGTGGTGTTTATCGGATTCAGTGTTCTTGTATTCAAAGGTACCACATTCCGCTGGAATCACGTCATATCGTTTCTGCTGCTTATCGGAGCAGTTTACTTCGCATTCAGAAAATAACCATGCTTGACGTAAAATCATTCCAGACAAATATGTTCGGGGTTAACACCTACGTAGTATCGGATCCCGAATCACACGAAGCCATGGTTGTGGACCCAGGCATGATCTCAGACACTGAGGAGCGCCGAATAACCGACTATATTAGATCAGCCGGACTTACAGTGAAATATGTGGTACATACACATCTACATCTTGACCATGCATTCGGCCACTCACGTGCCCGCGCTTTGTGGGGAGTGACTCCAATGGCTCATGAAGCAGACCTGCCTCTGGGGCGCCAACTGCCACAGCAGGCAATGATGTTTGGCGTGCCAGGACGATTTGAGCCGGTAAATGACATAACACCCATTAACGGATCAACGGTGCTCTCACTTGGCAGTGAACAGATCAAAGTGATTGAATCGCCAGGACATTCACCAGGCGGGATAGCACTCTATGCGCCTGCATCAGGCTGGATCATCAGCGGGGACTCTCTGTTTAACGGTGGCATAGGCCGCACGGACCTGCCCGGCGGCGATTACAAGACGCTGATTGACACTCTGCGGTCACGCTATCTCACCCTGCCAGGCTCAACTGTAGTGTATCCGGGACATGGTCCGACCACCACAATAGCACAGGAATCGTCAACTAATCCATATATTTGAGAATTAAAATCAACTATTTTTTGCCGCTTAAGCTAAAATTGTTAACTTTGTGGCATAAATCTATTAACTAACCATAATTACACATTTCCGCTATGGACCTGACTCACATCGAACACGTGGGCATCGCCGTGCCAAGCCTCGACGAAGCCATTCCCTTCTACGAAAACATGCTTGGCCTTAAGTGCTTTGCTATCGAAGAAGTTGCTGACCAGAAAGTGCGCACCGCTTTCTTCCGCGTCGGCCAGACAAAGATCGAACTTCTCGAAGGTACTTCAGAAGACAGCGCGATCTCCAAATTCATAGCCGCTAACGGTGGCCGCGGTGGCATCCAGCACATTGCCTTCGCAGTGGGCGACGGAGTTGCTAACGCTCTGGGCGAACTTGAGCAAAAAGGTTGCCGTCTCATCGACAAGGCTCCCCGCAAAGGCGCAGAAGGCCTCAATATCGCTTTCGTTCACCCCAAAAGCACCTGCGGTGCACTGATCGAACTCTGCGAAGATCCTAACAAGTAATCTCCCTCCACTCGTCACATTTCAGACTAAAGAGAAAATCATAATGAGTACCCAACTCGCCAAAGTGCAGGAACTGATTGACCTGCGCAACGAAGCCCGCCTCGGCGGCGGCCAGAAAGCCATCGACAAACAGCACGAGCGCGGCAAATATACTGCCCGTGAGCGCATTGCCCAGCTGCTTGACGAAGGTTCGTTTGAAGAACTAGATATGTTTGTGCGCCACCGCTGCACCAACTTCGGACAGGAAAAGAAAAGCTATCCCGGCGACGGCGTGGTGACCGGCTACGGCACCATTGACGGTCGCCTTGTCTATGTTTTCGCACAGGACTTCACCGTGTTCGGCGGCTCGCTGTCGGAAACCATGGCCCTCAAGATCTGCAAGATCATGGATATGGCCATGAAGATGGGTGCCCCCGTTATCGGTCTTAATGACTCAGGCGGCGCACGTATCCAGGAAGGTATCAATGCTCTGGCCGGTTATGCTGAAATCTTCCAGCGCAACATCATGGCTTCCGGCGTGATTCCCCAGATCTCCGCTATTCTCGGTCCTTGTGCCGGCGGCGCTGTATACTCCCCCGCCCTCACCGACTTCACCATCATGGCCAAGGGCATCAGCTACATGTTCCTTACCGGCCCGAAGGTAGTGAAGACCGTAACGGGTGAAGACGTTACCCAGGACGCTCTCGGCGGTGCCGAAGTACACAGCACCAAGTCGGGTGTGTGCCACATCGCTGCCGAAGACGGCGAGGACGCTCTCCGCATCATCCGCAAGCTCATCAGCTTCATCCCCCAGAACAACCTCGAAGAGCCCCCGTTGGTTGAATGCAACGACCCCATCGACCGCC
>CAZKRV010000002.1:42346-47274 GCA_964555345.1 uncultured Bacteroides sp. | reverse complement strand
TTCTAAAAAATATGAACTATATTTCGACATTGACCAGGAGTTCTATAATAAGTTCGGTGAAACAGATGATGGCATAAAGCATGACCTCAAAATCGTAATCCTCGCTAACTGGAAATCTTATCCTGAGGCCGCCCAGCTCCAGGGCTCTAACCTCAAGGACCTGTATGCCCTTTCAGCTGCTCCCTGGAACCCTATTGCCGCTATCGATGGGCCCGACAAAAGGATTCCCCTCGCGGCTGTGAAACATATAAATGAAATCGATATACTTCCCTCCGGAAATACCTCCTGGTGCGGTAACTTTAACCTTATCAGGGCCGTAGCTAAAATCGATCTAACCGACGCTAATGCTACCAATGTCAATCCCGGCGAAGAGGAGTTCCCGAAAATCGAATCGGTTGAACTGGTGCGTTTTGCTGATCAACTCTATAAATTCCCTTCCGACGTCTTACGACAGGAAGATTACGTGACCGGTTCGTGGGCTACTGACTATGTGGGGCATGTCACCACTCATGACTCATTTATCAGTAAAGAGCCCTCAGTGGCTTTAGGTCAGGCGGGCGAAGCCACATGGCGTATCTATTGCCCGGAATTTGACAACGTGAGCCGCAATTCCGCCGCTGACCGATCACGCATACTCATCACCTACACTGACGGCAAGCAGTTCTATGTTGACTTCAAATATTATGACGGCGCGAATGTGGGTAAACACTTCAATGTGAGCCGCAATAACTGGTATAAATTTGAAGTGAGCCGCAAGGTATCATCAATCGACTGCACGGTCGATGTTCAGCCCTATGCCAAGCAGGAGCTTACACCTGATTTCGGCCTAAACCGCGATGAACGTGGTGACCTCCGCGTGGAGTGCGATGAAAATGGGAAATTCCCGCAGAGCTTCCTGACATATCTTGAAATGTATAAAAAGACTCTGCCGGAATATGATAAGCTGCCTACCGACTACTATGCCATAGTGCTCGGTGCTGATGGCACCATGTCCAAATCCGAGGTCTGGTTGAAAGACAGTCAGGGTTGCCGTGTGGAGAGCAATTTCGGAAAAATTGACGACCACAGCGAAGATTGCAACACTCGTCTTGTTACGTATTTCTATGGTACGAGCGAGATTCAGTATCATAAGGATCGCCAGGGCGACCGCCGTCTGCAGCATCATCCTGACCACTCATCGATCGTACTTGACCCGGATGGTATCATGATATTCAAGATTGTTGACGAGAATCTGAATGTGCTGCACCGATATGCTGTGGAGTCATGGGATAAAGACACCGGTTATTTCTGGATTGTCAATGAAGACAAGACCCTCTTTCTTGAATATGATAACGAAGGGAATTGGACCGGAAATGAAATAAAGCGTACGGAATACGAATCTACTGAATCAGGTGACTGATAGACCATAATCTGTTTGTGACACAACTGCTATGAGATATATATTGACAATACTTAAATATTCGTTGCTGGCGCTCCTCCCGGCACTCGGGGGTTGTGTTGACGACACTTTTGCCGATTTTAACGGTGAGTTCCCTAAGGGCAATACCTTTGTGTCGATTGAAGCCGGCTTCTCGCCGTTTTCAAGCGCAGACATGAAGGCGAGCCGTTCGGCCGCTCCCTCGGGCACTATCATGAACGAGATCAGCGACGTGTGTCTGCTTGCTTATGATAAAGAAGGCAACCTGATGCCCGACTTTCCGATGGAAATCACCGGTTATGAGATTTCTTCCAAAGGCAGGACAGACGCTGATGCCTCTAACAATATAGCTGCCGAAAAGAAGACTGCCAGTCTGACAAAGAAAGGAGTTTCGCTCCCATATGGTCAGTATTACCTGATAATGGTGGCAAACCTCGGCACGTATACCGCTGATGAGAAAGGCAATATAACGGTTAATAAAACCACCTTTCAGGCACTCGAAAATAAATATTCAGGGCAATACTCCACTCTCGCTGATCTGCGCAAGATGGCGGTGGATTGGGACAATTCCGATTTTTACAACAATCGCGAAATGCTCGGCTATTTCACCAATCCTGATGAAATAGAGACCCCCCGTGCATCGTCAGACTTCAAGATGGTGAGCATACGTAAGCCGAATATGGAGCTGCACGCATGGCTGCGTCGCGTGGCGTCGAAGGTGACGGTTGATTTTGACGGTAGCGCCCTGCGTGAGAACGTGTTTGTATATATCCGTCGCGTGACTGTCCGCAACCGTGCGGCAAATTCGACTCTCGGTTTCGGCAGAGAATTGGTCAACAATGGAAATGATGTCGTTGACTATAATAACACTGCTGGTAGTGAATCGATTATTGCGGAGAGTAGTGATGAAATTACTTTTGGCGAAGGTGCTGACTATGAAAGCTGGCCTTTGATCGCCAAAGGTTCGCCATATCTGACACAAAAGGGCGCCGATGGATCATCGGCTCGCTTGGACGTGCACAAGGAAGATGCACCGGCCCTCTTCTTTTATGAAAATATGCAGGGTGATGCCCCTAACGGCAAGATTCAGAAAGCTGATTATATAGACGGTGATGCTGAAGCGGGAGAGGTGTGTGACGGTCTGCCCTATGGTACATACATTGATGTGGAGGGTTACTACATATCCAATTCTACCGGCAATATTTCCCGAGGCCCCATCCACTATCGCTTCATGCTCGGCAAAGATGAGGTCAAGGATTGCAATGTGGAGCGCAACTATCACTATCAGGTGACTCTCAAGTTGCGTGGCAATGCCAATGAGTTTGACTGGCATGTGGACTATATAGAGGAAGAAGGATTTGAAGCGCCTAACCCGTGGTATGTGTCATATCTCTACAACCATACTGCTACGCTTCCTTTCAAATATACTCCTCCAGAGGGCTATGAGGTGGTGAAAATGACTGCAAGAATCACCAAAAATCCTTGGTGGGCCGATTCTCCCGAAATTGCCGGTCTGGATCCCAATGATCCTGATGATATGGCGAAAATCAAAAGCCTTGATCAATCATTTGTTCCGCCGGGTTCAGACCCGACGGCATATGGCAATGACAAAAATCAGAAATGGTTGGGTAATGGTTTCCTTGCTCTGCGAAACACTACCCGAATCGCAGTTACGCAAGCTGATTGTAATTTCACGTTTGATGGTTATGGTGATAAATTACCTAATAATGTGAATGATAAATATTTTTATGGGGAAACGGCTGAAGACGGTCATGAAAAAATAGACTACTCTACACGTACGTATTACTTTGATGGTACAGTTGATGATACGAATAAAGGAGTTGAGGCCTATTCTGTTCAAACAAATGGTGATAAACAGACTTTTAACATTCCATTGTTTACTCGTGAGAAAATTTTATATAAGCAAACCGGCTATACAGGAAACAATCCGTTTGTTGGATATTCAAGAACTGCACATGTGGAATTGGAAGCAACGATACGCCGTAAAGACACCCATGGAGATGAAAAGACTGTAACCCATATTGTGCCTGTGCGTCAGGTGCGTCGTATTGAGAACCCGAAAGGGGTCTATCGCCGTTCCGGGAACTTCGAACCCTTTAATGTAGAGTTGATGGAACTTGGGGGTGACCTTAAGGATAACTTTATCTCTTTTGATAGCGATGGCCCTTGGCTGGCAGAGGTGGTTGGTGATGACAACTTCATAACTCTTGACGGCAAATCTATTGTCACCGGTGCGACAAAGACTCCTATCAAGTTCCAGATTCGGTTTAATCAGCTCAACACTGATAATAAGGTGCGCAACGCCATAGTCCGTGTGCGTTACCATAATTATACCTGTATACACCTGATTTTTGTGCGTCAGGGCTACGCCCCGATCCAGTTGACAGATAAAGCACAAAATGGCATGGGTGGAACCAAACAGCCCGCTACCCCTACATATTGGAGAACTTTCAATATGATCTCCAAAAATGTTGAAGCGACTGATCCGCGTGATGAAGGCTCGTTGTTCCGTTTCGGTAACGCTGACTTTGCTATTGATGCTGTCAATAATATTTATAAAAACTTAAATGGTGACATTAGCTGCCGTTTTCCCATTTATGAAGAAGAGAACGGTAGCCTGAACGATCTCTTTGTTGCGCAAGGGCCATTTGAGATTGCTGATCCTGATGATGGCAGTTTGATGAAAAATAAGATAGCATGGAAGAATGAAGTAGATGGAAAAGTGACTAATCCTAAAAGTGATGACGGTTTTACTCAAGGTAAACTGACTCATGTGGCCGGTATGCATGATTTTGAGCAGTTATATTTGTCCGATAATATTCAGTCCGGTTATGGCATACTCTATGCCGATGGGGCGAGGTTTACTCAGTCAATGGTTAATGATGCCTATGGTTATTACCGCCGCGATCCTGAGTGTGGAAAGAAAGGTATGCGAGGTGTGTTCCTTTATTATTACGACCCGGATCATGAGAAAGATGCAACGTGTACGGCACGAAATATCTTCTTTCCGATAGGTCGGTCCGGTTTCGGCCATCGTAAAGAGGGTAATGAAGGTTCTAATGATGGGAAAGGTATGTTGCGTTATTGTGCAAACGGTTATGAACGGAGACCGATATTTGCTCCAAATGCCCCATTCTTTTCCTCATTATATTATCGTCCAGGAGCGATATATTATGCCAAGGCTCAAGCTGAAGGTGATAGCTATCTCCTATGGGACGGCACAACGAGTGGCGACGTGGCGTTTGGCCTTGATTTGAATTATTTCACATATGACATCAATGCGATAACGCTCAATTCTATGGGACAAGGTGTGGATGCCGCATTCCTAAGATGCGTCGGTGATTGGTAAACCTTTATAATACATATATATAGCGGCTGCTGCATTACGCGGCAGCCGTCTTTTTATGTCAAATAGTGCATTTAGTCTACCCCATTTTCTGCAAAATAGTGCATTTTGCATACCCCAAAATATGTCAAATAGTGCATTTTG
>CAZKRV010000002.1:8416-42246 GCA_964555345.1 uncultured Bacteroides sp. | reverse complement strand
AAATAGTGCATTTTGCAGAAAATAATCACTATCTTTGCACTCTATAATATGCACTTATGGACAAGAGAATACTCGAAACAATACTTGCGGATCAGGCAGAAGAACTGGCGCTCAAGAAAGCCATTCACTTCTGTAAACGCAAGGAGGAAGATCAGATTGACCTGAAAAGCTCTCAGGCTCAGGTGGTGATAGGTGTGAGACGCAGCGGAAAGTCAACACTATGCTACAATGCCCTGACCCGGAAAGGAATAAAGTTCGCCTATGTCAACTTTGACGACGAACGGCTGATACACCTTACCGGTGATGACCTCAACGACGTGTTGGAAGTGCTATATAAGATAAATGGGGATTTCAATTATCTCTTCATCGATGAAATACAGAATATACCTGAATGGTATCTGTTCGTAAATCGGCTGTTACGTAAGCAGATGCACGTCGTCATAACCGGATCTAACGCAAAATTGCTCAGTGGCGAACTGGCAACGCATCTCACCGGACGTCATCACTCCATACCTCTCTATCCTTTTTCTTTTTCCGAATATTGCGAAGCCAAGGAGATAGATGTCCATTCCATGGCTACCAGAGCTATTGCGGCACGCAGAGCCGCGTTTGATGACTATATGCGTCAGGGAGGATTCCCAGAATTGCAATTCATCAATGATGACAGAGCCTATATTGACAATCTTGTCAACAACATACTGAAACGCGACATTGAGCAACGTTTCCGGATTGTCCACACTTCGGCATTCGAGCAATTGTCACACCATCTGCTGAACGTGGCGCCGGTCATTGTGTCGGATAAGACTCTGCAGGATATGTTTGGACTGCGGTCACCGCACACGGCCAAAAACTATCTCAGTTATCTCAAACAAGCCTATCTGCTGGTCGGGCTGCACAAGTATTCGCCGAAAAGCCGGCTTAGGATCTCGGGCGAGAAGATATATCCGATAGACGTAGCGCTCATGAATAGGAGAGACGATGCCTTTGCCGGCGAAAATCTCGGCTGGCGCCTCGAAACAATCGTATATCTCGATCTGCTGCGGAAATACAAGAGCCGGGGGTGTGACATATATTATTATAGCGAACGGTCCGGCGAATGTGACTTTGTGGTCTGCGACGGACGCAAGACCATACTTGCCGTTCAGGTCTCTTACGACATCTCATCGGAAAAGACAAGGAAGCGGGAAATCGCAGGACTGCTGCTGGCTGCTCAGAAAACAGGATGCGACAACCTGCTCTTATTGACCGATCATGACCATGAGGATATAGTGCAGGGCGGCTATAGCATAGCGGTCAGACCCGTATATGACTATATGTTGTGAAGCATACGTAATATTTGGGGGATTTTCGGAAAAATGCTTAACTTTGTGGCTTGAATCACCCATAATCTCATTTACCTAATGAAACAGCTCGACACCCTTCTGGCGGAGAAACTGCTGAAA
This sequence comes from uncultured Bacteroides sp., assembly GCA_964555345.1. GTDB lineage: Bacteria > Bacteroidota > Bacteroidia > Bacteroidales > Muribaculaceae > UBA3263. The sequence goes on along the minus strand of CAZKRV010000002.1, from coordinate 40,804 downwards.
GTCAGCGCCATCAAATTGCAACCCAACAACCCTTTCACATGGGCTTCAGGCTGGAATTCGCCTATCTATACCGATAACCGTGTAACCCTCTCATATCCCGAAATCCGCTCGTTCATCAAAGTTGAACTCTGCCGGATCATTCTCGAACACTTCCCCCAGGCCACTGCCGTGGCTGGCGTGGCAACCGGTGCCATCGCCCAGGGTGCACTCGTGGCCGACACTCTCGGCCTGCCCTACGTATACGTTCGCTCCACCCCCAAGGACCACGGTCTGGAAAACCTGATCGAAGGCGACCTGCGTCCCGGCCAGAAAGTCGTGGTCGTTGAAGACCTGATCTCCACCGGCGGCAGCTCGCTCAAGGCTGTGGCCGCCATACGCGCCGCAGGCTGCGAAGTCGTGGGCATGGTGGCCATGTTCTCCTACGGATTCCCCGTAGCCCAGAAAGCATTCAAGGACGCCAACGTGGAACTGATCACCCTGAGCAACTACAACGCCATGCTCGACGCCGCCCTCGCCACCGACTATATCCGCAAGGAAGACATCGAAACCCTCCGCGAATGGCGCGAGGATCCCTCGGTCTGGACCGCTAAGAAATAAGAACGAAAAGACAATGTCGAAATATACCGGAAACACCGTGACTGTGCCCATGGCCCGCACCGCGCTCTATGAACGCGTGAGCGATCTGGGCGGCCTGCAGCAGCGCCTCGAGTCTCTCCCCGCCGATGCCCTGGCCAAGGTGGGCGAAGTGGAGTTCATCGATGCCGACACCTTTGCCATCAATGCCCCGGGACTGGGACGCGTGGAGTTCAAGGTGACCGAACGCGTGGCCCCCGAGCGGGTGGTCATGAGCGCCGACACCGGCATGGTCCCCTTGCAGCTTATCCTGGAACTGGCCGAAGCCGGTGCCGAGGCTACGGGGCTCACCGCCTCAATCGACGTGGAGATCCCGATGATGCTCCGCCCCATGGTCGGCGGCAAGATGAAGGAGGCCGCGGGCAAGTTTGCCGAAATGATAGGCAGGCTCAACGGTTATGAAGGCTAAAATCCGATCAATCATAAAAGTCGCGGCGGCCATGGCAATGGTCGCCGCGCTTGCTATGGCCCAGAGTGGCTGCTCCACCGATGTCGACGACGAACGCATCCCCCGCGCCCGAGTCTACATTCCTTTCACCACCATCGGCGATTGGAATACCTGTGGCGTGAACGCCGCACTCGACGCCCGCCGCTTCGTGCCCCAGCTCCATGAACCTGCCGGCTATCAATGGTCAATGATCGCCGCCGCCGGCTATGGCGGAGTGCTGCTCACATGCGACATATATGGCGAACGCCGCGCTTTCGATTTGGCTTGCCCGGTGGAGCGCGATCCGCAGGTGCGCGTCGCGGTCGACCGTCAGACCAACGTGGCACGCTGCGCCAAGTGCGGCAGCACCTACGATGTGTTTGGCATCAACGGCATTGGCAACGGCATAGCCCTGTCGGGGCCCGCGGCCGAAGGCCACCGCCCCTACGCCCTGCGGCCCTACACGGTGCTGTTTGGCGTTGATTCGCGCTATGCGCTGATTTCCAACTGATACGTGATTACTTGCGCCCGAAGTCGGCGGGAATCTCCCCCCACTGATCAGTGTCCCACTTCAGCACGGGATTGATGATCCGGTGGGTCATCACCCATCGGTTGGCCCGCTCAAGCAGCTCAAACACACGGGCATTTTCCGCCGTAGGCTCCAGCTTCGTGTTGCTGTGGCGCTTGCGCAACCAGCTCTGTGCGGTGCGGCTGTCGGAATAGATCGGAGTCGTGTGATTTCCCTGTCTGTCAAGGAGCGCCAGGGCATGAACCAGCGCCAGATACTCGCCGATATTGTTTGTGCCCCCTGCCAGCGGACCCATATGAAACACCTCGCGCCCCGTGGCCACCTCCACACACCGGTATTCCATCGGCCCGGGATTTGACGCGCACGCGCCGTCGACGGCCCACGCGTCGGTGCGTACCTCCGGGAAGCTGCTGTAATCGTTAATTGCCTCCTGCCGGCGCTTTGACAGTGCTATGAGCAGAGTGGCCTGATCCTCATACGAACCGCGGAAGGCATTCGTTGCCTCCTCAATGTCGGTAAACGCCTTGTAGCGCGCTCCCGCCACCCCCTCGACTTGTGCTTTAGCCTCGTCCCACGAATCATAAATGCCGGGAGCAAGCCCTTGCCACACCACATAATATTTCCTTTTCGCTGCCATATCTCGCGTGATCAGCTGAGGTTGGTGAATAGATTGACATCGATTGGCGTCACGCCGAGCATCGCGGCGAGTTCCGGATCGATAGCGCGCCCATAGACGGTCAGCGCCCCCGCGCGCGTGCCCGGCATCTGCATCAGCACGTGTTCGGGTGAATGCCCTCCCGCCGCCTCCATCAATCTGTCGGCCAGCGCCACAAGTGCATTGCTCAACGCCATGGCCGCCGTGCGCGGCACCTGACACCCGACGTTGAAATAACATGCCCGCTCCGTGGTCGCCGCGCGCTCCCTCTCCGCAATCTCTCCAAGATTAAACAGCGGCAACGTCGGAAACGTGTGGCCCGGACATGGGTTCAGGTCAAACACCAGTACGCGCCGCTTCATGCGGTCTACAAGCTCCGCGCTGACCTCAAACCGATACCCCTTGTCGAGCGGCGTGGCAATCACTACGTCGGCCGACCGCAGTGCTCCTTCAAACACGTGAGGGTGAATGGCCGAAGTGATCACTCTGTGGTCAAGCGTGCGTGCCGCCTGCCTCAGAGAGTATAGATCGTTGTCAAACATTCTTACCGTAGCCCCCATGCCGAGTGCACAATGGGCCGCTGCGATTGCTCCCATGCCTGAGCCGATCACCGTGACCTCGCAGGGCACGATGCCCGTGACCCCGCCGAGCAATATCCCCTTGCCGTGTATCGGGTCGGTGAGCAGAGCCGACGCGATCGACAGCGATGCGCAGCCGTCGATTTCATGGAGTATGTCGGCCACACGGCGGTTGCCGTTGTCATCGGCTATCCGCTCCAGCGCCAGTGCCACAATGCCGCCTGACAGCAGCGCGCGTGCGCTCGACAGCGGACCGTGGGTCACCGACGGAGCCAGCGTGAGCAGCATCGTGCCGCGCCGCATGGTGCCGATTTCCGCCGCCGAGAGCGGAGCCAGGCTTATCACGAGATCACACCGCAGCGTCTCTCCGCGCGAGGCTATCCTCGCTCCCGCCCGTGCATATGCTTCATCTCCGTAATGTATCGGTGCTCCCGCTCCCTCCTCGATCACCACCTCGAGCGAGCGGTCCACGAGCATGGCGGCAGCTTCGGGTGTGAGCGGAAAGCGGCGTTCCCCCCGCCCCAATCCTGAGGGCAGGCCGATGGTGAAGCGCTGGTGCGCGTTGGCGCAGAGTGCCTGAAGGGGCAGAGTGTCTGGGGTGATCTGTTGTGTGGTCATGACAGATAGCGGGTTATAAAGTCATCGGCTGTGCGGTCTATCTGGCGGCGGTCTTCAAGCTCCAGTCCGCTGAACCGTGATGCTGCAAGTGAGTAAAACGGCTCGCGCGCGTCCATCGCGCCTTCGATAAACTCGCGCAGCTCTTCATCTGATTTTGATGCAAGCAGCGGGCGGCGCGCGCGGTTACGTCGCAGCCGCTCATAGATGCACTCGCGCGGAGTGTTGAGCCACACCGTTGTGCCGCACGAGTTCATAAGTTCCATATTATCAAAAAAGCATGGGGTGCCGCCGCCACAGGCTATCACCGTGTCCTCAAATCCGGCCACCTCCTCGAGCATGGCGCGCTCCAGCCGACGGAAACCGCTCTCGCCCCGCTCGCTGAAGATCTGGCTCACGGTGGCGTGGAAACGGTTTTCGATATAGTTGTCGAGATCAATGAAATTGATGTCGGCCATGCGGCCCACTGCCCGTCCGAGCGTGGTTTTTCCGCAACCCATGTATCCGATCAGGAATATCGGCTTCATCAGTCCTCGATGTTGATGACTGATGAGGAGCCAGATGATTGGGCCGGGCGTTCCTGCTGCCGGGTCTGAGTGGCCGCTTGAGATATGGCGGTAGTGCCGTCAGATATGCGGGCCTTCATCTCCTTTGTGCGCTTGTAAGCCGGATATTTTTCCAGACCTTCGATGATGCGGTCATCGTCGAGCTGCGATTTCGACAGGATCACATAGAGATTGCGGGCCTGCATGGCCTGCACGCCTGCCACCTTGTCCGGGCCGTAGTTTTCCTTGACCACTTTGATTATATCGGGATCATCTTCAACCTTATCGACTGGCGATAGTGGTGATGTGCCCTTGATGACTGTGCCGGAAGTCGGTGGTTCGCTTACAGCTACTTTCATATCAAATCCGGCGGCGAGTATAGTCACTTTCACCTTATCGCCCAATGATTCGTCATAGGCCACGCCGTAGATCACGTCGACACCGGGCAGATGGCTCACAAACGAAGTGAAGGCCGACATCTCCTTGGCCTGGAAGCGGTGCTCGGCATTGCGCGAGTAATAGAGGTTGAAGAGCAGCTTCTGTGCGCCGAGTATATCCTTGTTGCTGAGCAGTGGAGAGTTCAGGGCATCCTGTATTGCCATGTCTACGCGGTTTTCTCCCTCGCCATATCCGCAGGAGATGATGGCGGTGCCGCCGTCGCGCAGCGTGGAGTCCACGTCGTTGAAGTCAAGATTGATTCGCGCGTCGCGCGTGGTGATCAGTTCGGATATCGAGCGCGCGGCGGTGGCGAGCACGTCATCGGCCTTGTCGAAGGCCGAGTCGAAGTCCAGATCGGGATATATGTTGATCAGCTGCTCGTTGTTGATCAGCAGCAGGGCGTCGACATATTTGCTCATCTCATTGGCACCCTTGAGAGCCTTGGAGATCTTTTTCATGCCCTCGAAGAAGAACGGTATAGTGACGATGCCGATTGTGAGCACTCCGCGCTCCTTGGCCACCTGCGCCACTACCGGAGCCGCACCGGTGCCGGTGCCGCCGCCGAGTCCTGCGGTGATGAATGCCATTTTGGTAGTGTCGTCAAACATATGGCCTATCGCTTCGATGCTCTCCTGAGCGGCCGAGTAGGCCACATCGGGCTTATTGCCTGCTCCGAGGCCGGTGTGACCCAGAAGCACACGATCGGGCACCGGCGAATTTTCCAGCGCCTGCAGGTCGGTGTTGGCCACCACGAATTTCACGTTTTCCACTCCTTGGCGATACATGTAGCCCACGGCGTTGCCGCCGCCGCCGCCCACACCCACCACTTTGATGATAGGGGTCGTGTTGGTGTTTATCCCGTTGACGATGAATCCGGAGTCGCTGTCTATATTTTCAATGCTCATAGCGTCGTTGTCTGTGTTCATAAGTGATTCAGGTTTTGAGTTATTCCTCGTCGTCAAAGCCCATGTCGCCTTCGTCGTCGGTCGGATTGATAATTTCACGTATCTTTTCTATAAAAATTCTGCTCAAGCGGGAGGTGCGCCCTCCTACTTTTTCCTCTATATAATTCTCCTGATCTTCGTTCTCCGGGGTTTCCGGGGCCGCAGGCTTTTCTTCGACGGGAACCATGGTGCACTGATGTGTGTCAGGTTCGGCAGCCAGATGGTGGAGAAGGCTCACCACGTCGATCTCGTTGCCGAGATGCAACTTCAGGCTGCCGCTGCGCACCGATGACGGGATTGTGGCGCGTCGCACGGGCAGACCTGACTGCTCGATCAGCAGTTCGAGGAATCCGGCCAGTTGCGAACCACCGCCGGCCACCACTATGCCCTCGGGCAGATCCTGAGGGCTCAGGCCTGCTTCGTTAATGCGTTCCAATATGTTGACGGCGATCTCGCCGGCGCGTGCGGCCACATAGTTGTTGATCTCCGTGCTGTTCTCGATCCCTTCGGCGCGGTGCTGACGTTCTTCCTTGCTGTCGGGCAGTGCGTTGCCTATGGCCCGTTTCAGCTCTTCGGCCCGCTCTTCGGAATAGTTGCGGCTCATGATGTCGCGGGTGATATGGCGTGAACCAAGAGGTATGGTCACCATTGAGATCAGGAAACCTCCCTTATAGATCGACACTGTGGTGGTTTCCGCACCGCAGTCGGCCAGCATCACCCCGAGTTCTTTCTCCTCCTCGCTAAGCACCATATCGGCCATAGCGGTCTGCCGCACCACATATCCGTTGATCTTCAGTCCGAGTTTCTCGCTGATGGCGAGCGAAAGATTGCGCAATATCTGCTGACGGCAACTTATCACCTCAACTTCAGCCGACACAGCGCTGCCGATGGTGCCGACCGGACGGTTCACCTTCATGTTGTCGACCTTGAATTCGCCCAGCACTGTTTCCACCACCTGACGGTCCGGATTGGGTATGTTCTCGGCGCGGCCCAGGATCTCGCTTACAATCTCCGGTGTGATCTCGGTGTCGTCAGGCAGAGTGGTCTCCACATGGCGCCGTATCGACATCATGGAGCGCCCGCCGACTCCGGCATATACTGCCGATATCTTGGCGGGAGAGATACGGTTGTTGAGTTTCATTACTATGCGGTTGAGCACGTTGGCCACTTCCTTCACATTCTGCACGCTGCCGTAGCGCACGAAGTTGGGCGACTGGCGCTCTTCCTCTATATGTTTGACCGTGAGAATGCCGTCGGGTGACACTTCACCCACGGCTCCTTTGATTTTGCTGCTGCCGATTTCTACGGCCACGATTGTTCGATGATTGTTCATATATGTAAATATATATGTAATATGTGGTGGTTCTGCTTAAAAATTCTCTATACAGGGGCGGAGTCCATTGTGTCGGGAGTGTCGCCTTCGTTTTCGAGTTCCTCGATAATCTCAAGTCGGGTAGGGGGCAGTTTGTTCTTGCGCCGTGTGGCCACGACCTGACCGTCCCATTTCACGGAGATTGTGTCGTAATATTCCCAGCCTTTAACCGGAAGCACTTCGGTGTAGAATGTCTGGAGTCTGGCGAATTTCGAGGGAATCGAGCTGATGCGGCCGAAATTGATCACGTGGCCGCGCATTGCGGGAATCAATATGACGTCGGAACTGTCGCGTACGGTCACCATGGTGATCAGGCGATTCCACTCCGGGTGCTGGTTGAGCCAGTCAAAGAGCGGGATCAGCCGGTCAGGGCTGAAATTGCCGGTGAAGTTACCGGTGACCTGCGGCACGTCGATGGTGAAGCGTGCGTCGGCCTCCATTCTCTTGCCCTCGCGGTTGATATATACGCTCTTTTTCCCGTCTTTTGACCAGATTCTGGCAAGCGGTTCGAGCGGATAGACCCTGATGCGCACTTTGTTGTTGGCAAGTCGGTTGACAGTGGCATTTTCCAGATTAGAGAGTTGCTTGAGCGACCGGGCTATCGAGTCGAGATCTATGGTTGACAGAGGCATGGTCTGCATGGTCTGGGCCAATGAGCCGAGCTGGCGTGTCATCTCGTCGGGGGTAACGAACCCGCGGTCAGGCCGCGATGGATCCGTGACCACCTCCACGCTGCCTCCCTCCAGTCCCATGCAGAGCTGATCGCGTGCCTGACGCGAGGCCCACACCCCCGCCACTCCTATATAAGCGGCAAGGATTATCGCGGCTATGGCGTAGAATATGCTCTGTTTATTCATTATCTTATCCGATGGCTTTTACGATGTCGGGCAGGAGCAGGTTGATATCTCCTGCTCCTACGGTCAGCAGGATCTCTGGTTTCAGTTCCGCCATCAGTGCGGGGATCTCTTCGCGGTCAGCCAGACGCTTGTCGGCGCAGGTTACCGCATCAAGGATCAGCGAGGAGGTAACCCCCTCCATCGGGAGCTCGCGCGCGGGATAGATAGGCAGTAGTATCACCCTGTCGGCCATGGATAAGGCTTCAGCAAAATCAGGCGCGAAGTCGCGGGTGCGCGAGAAGAGGTGAGGCTGAAACACCACCGTCAGCTTGCGGTCGGGATAGAGGCGACGCACCGAGCGGATCGAGGCGCGGAGTTCGTCGGGGTGATGGGCATAATCATCAATGATGGCACGGCCCGGTTCGCGGAGATAGAACTCGAAGCGGCGTTTGGCCCCGAGGAATGATGCCATGGCACGGCGCACATCGTCAGGGCTGATGCGGGTACCAGCGGCCAGGATTACTGCGGCACATGCGGCTATGGCGTTCTCGATGTTGATCTCCACGGGTACTCCGAGCGATATGTGACGTATCACGGAATCAGGAGTTACCATGTCGAAGGTTATGTGGCCGTTGGATATGTCGATATTTGTGGCATGGAAGTCGCCTTCGGCCGATCCGTAGGTCAGCACCTTCACTCCGGGTGCCACGCGCGGTTTCACCTTGAGCCCTGTGTGGATCAGCAACGTGCCTTCCGGACGTATCAGCTCGGTGAAGTGTGCGAAACTCTCCAGATAAGCCTCTTCGGTCCCGTATATGTCAAGATGGTCAGGATCGGTGCTGGTGATCACCGCTACCGACGGAGTCAGGTGGTGGAAGGAGCGGTCATATTCATCAGCTTCGATTACTGCGAAATCGGAACTTTCGTCAAGCAGATAGTTGGTGCCGTAATTGCGGAGCACACCGCCAAGAAATGCGTTGCACCCGGTGCCGGAATCCTTGAGCAGATGTGCCGCCATTGAGCTTGTAGTGGTCTTGCCATGGGTGCCGGCAAAGCAGATCGCATTCTTCTCGCGCGTCACGCGTCCGAGCACTGCAGCGCGCTTCACCACCTCGAATCCTCCCTCGCGGAAATATTTCAGTCCGGCGTGTGATTCAGGCACTGCCGGAGTGTAGACAACCAAGGTGCGTTTCGGATCGCGGAAATCTTCGGGAATCAGTTCAGGGTCCTCCTCGTAGGCTATGCGTACTCCCTCCGACTCAAGCGCCAGAGTGAGATCCGACGGTGTGCGGTCATATCCGGCCACTCGGCATCCTCGTGCAAGGAAATAGCGTTCGAGGGCTGCCATGCCGATGCCTCCGGCACCGACAAAATATATTCTGTCTTTTTCTTGATTCACTTCCTGCATAATTCTTGAATTTTGTCAACGATAAGTTCATCGGCTCCAGGCAGAGCCATTTTCAGGGCGTTCAGTCCGAGTTCGTTCACTTGCTTCCAATCTGCAGCCAGCTCTATGATGGTCGTGACCAGAGTGTCGGGAGCGTCGGCATCGGCCACCATTATGGCCGCACCCTGTCTGACGAGTGCTTCGGCGTTTCTGCGCTGATGATCTTCGGCCACGTTGGGCGAGGGCACCAATATGGCAGCCTTGCCGAGCAGCTGGAGCTCGGAGATTGTGCCCGCTCCCGCGCGCGACACCACAAGGTCGGCGGCCCGGTAGGCTGTGGCCATGTCGGAGATGAAGGCCGACGCATGGATGCGTGGATAGTTTTCGGTCATGGGCACGAACTGATTGGCATAGAGCTTACCAGTCTGCCACATCATGCTGAGACCGGCTTCGGCCAGTCGTGGCAGTCCTGCCGCAATGCTTTCATTGATGGTGCGGGCACCGAGCGATCCGCCGACCACCAGCACAAGGGTCTTGTTGGCCGGGAAGCCGAGTTTCACCTTCGCTTCCTGCTGCGACAGGCGACAGGCAAGCAGATCGGCTCTGACAGGATTGCCGGTCAGCACTATGCGGTCTGCCGGGAAGAAGCGCTCCATTCCGTCGTAGGCCACGCACACTGCTCCGGCCTTGTGGCCGAGCAGCTTGTTGGTGACACCGGCATAGGAATTCTGTTCCTGAATCAGTGTGGGTATTCCCATCTTCTGCGCCTCTTTCAGCACAGGGCCGGAGGCATAGCCTCCCACGCCGATCACCACGTCGGGGCGGAATTCTTTCAGAGTCTTGCGAGCCAGACGCATCGACTTCCAAAGCTTGATCAGCACGCCGAAGTTGCGCCATAAGCGCTTGCGGTCAAATCCGGCTACAGGCAGTCCCACGATCTTATAGCCTGCTGCGGGCACCCGCTCCATCTCCATGCGTCCGAGTGCGCCGACGTAAAGTATTTCGCAGTCAGGTTGGCGACGGCGCAATGCGCCTGCTATCGAGAGGGCCGGGAATATGTGGCCTCCGGTGCCACCGCCGCTGATCAGGTATTTCATATTGTCGTCAGGTGTTTATTTATCAGTGATTTTATCTTCACGCACCGCATAGCGGCTCACGCTGAGCATGATGCCGAAGGCGAGCGAGGTCACGAGTATGCTGGTGCCGCCTTTTGAGAAAAGAGGTAGCGGCTGACCCGATACCGGACCGGCTCCCGACACTATGGCCATGTGACACAGGGCTTGGAAAGTGATCAGGACCGCCATACCGGTGACGAGGAAAGCCGGGAATGGTTCACGGCACTTGGCCGCGATGTAGTAGGCGCGCGCGAGCAGCCATAGATACAGGACCATGATCAACAGCCCACCTATCAGTCCGAGGTCTTCGACTATGATGGCGAATATGTAGTCAGAGAAGGCGAGGGGAAGACGGGCCGTCTCGCGCGAGTTGCCGGGGAACACTCCGATCAATCCTCCTCGTGCCTGAGCCATATATGACCGCATTTCCTGCAGATTTTTCTGTGTGAGGGGCTGGTCATATTTAGGTACGGAGTCACCGACCCAGCTTTTGATGCGGCCCTTCCATGTGTTGTCGACCATGCGTGAAGTCTCTCCGTCTGAGGTAGCCTTTGCGTCTTGAATCAAATATTTGTTGCCTTGCGCGTCAAACAGTTCCAGGATTTGATCCTGGCCTGCGTCATCTTTGGTCATGGCCATCTTCACGCCCATGGCCGCGACACCTACCAGAGCATAGACTCCGATCACCACCAGGAACTTACGCCATTCAATAGCTCCGATCAGCATGGCCGACACGCTGATCGACATGAGCAGCAGGGTATTGGTCAGGCCCTGCGTAAACAGCAGCCCGCCCGATACGATCACCACCAGCGCGGCAAGGATTATGCCTCGGTTGCGCAGGCCCACCGACTTTTTGAGCTGGGTTCCGCTAAGGATCACAGATATCATCAATACCGTGGTTATCTTGATGAATTCAGCAGGCTGGAGCGACATGAAGCCGAGCGACATGGCGCGGCGCGCACCATTGACGTACTCGCCGAAAAACATCACGTAGACCATGGCCAGTGCACTGAATCCCCAGAGCAACTTCGACATAGGCCGGAACCAGCGGTAGTGTACGCGCTGCAGTCCGAGTATTATCAGGAAGCCGATGAATAGGAAGCTGACGTGGCGCAGCAGCGGACCATAAAGGCCCTGGCGGGATATCTCGAAAGATGATGCGCTGTAGAGTTCCACGATAGACAGGAACACTATGGCACCGTATACGCCCCAGATGTGGGTGTCGGGCGGATTGACCGGAGTAGCCGATACGGGAGCGTCGGCCTGTGGTTCTATGGTGGCGGTCGGTGTTATGGCTGTGGCTTGTGTGCCGTCAGTTCTTCTGTAAGCCAAGGGTTAATGATCGGTTTATATAGTGAGAGAGTCAGTGATTATTTATTGCCGGCGAGTTTCCGCACACCCTCCTTGAACAGAGAGCCGCGTTCCTCATAGGAGTGAAAGAGGTCGAAGCTGGCGCAGCATGGGCTGAGCAGCACAGTGTCGCCCGGAGCTGCGGCTTTAGCCGAAGCTTCTATGGCATCGGCGAGCGAGTGGGTGGAGATCACCTCCACATGCGGGCCGAAAAACTCTTCGATCTTCTCATTGTGCAGTCCCATGGCCACGATGGTCTTGACCTTACGCTGAACCAGGGGAAGGATCTCAGAGTAGTCGTTGCCCTTGTCCTTGCCGCCGAGTATCAGCACTGTAGACTTCTCATTCGGCATACTTTCGAGCGCATACCAGCAAGAGTTGACGTTTGTGGCCTTTGAATCGTTGATCCAGCGCACGGAGTCGATGGTGGCCACGTATTCGAGGCGGTGCTCCACCCCCTCGAAGTCGGAGAGGGCGCGACGTATGTCATCGTTTTTCACGTGGAGCAGCGAAGCCGACAGACCGGCGGCCATAGCGTTGTAGAGATTGTGGAGCCCGTTGAGGGCCAGATCGGCGCGCGGCATCACCAGCGGCGAATTTTCGGCGTTGATCACCAGTTCGTTTTCTGCGTCGATATAAGCTTTGGTATTTTCCTCTTCGGTTTCGGCGAAAGGAATGAGGCGGGCTTCGGTGGCCACGTGCTCCATCTGGCGGCGTATGACGGGGTCATCTTGCCAGAATATGAACGCATCATGGGGAGTCATGTTGCGGATTATGCGGAACTTGGCATTGATATAGTTCTGCATCTCATATTCATAGCGGTCAAGATGGTCAGGAGTGATATTGAGCATCACGGCGATATTAGCCTTGAACTCATACATATTTTCAAGCTGGAAGCTACTCAATTCCACTACATAGACAGCGTGAGGTTCGCGGGCCACCTGCAACGCCAGCGATCGGCCTACGTTACCGGCCAGTCCGGCATCTATTCCTGCCGAGCGCAGTATGTGGTAGATCAGCATGGTCGTGGTGGTCTTGCCGTTGGAGCCTGTGATGCACACCATCTTAGATTTGGTGAAGCGTCCTGCAAGCTCAATCTCGGAAATCACAGGCACTCCCTTTTCGATAAGTTGCATGACGAGCGGAGCCGTCGGCGGTATGCCGGGACTCTTCACTACTTCGTCTGCATTGAGAATAAGTTCAGGGGTGTGACCTCCATCTTCCCAGGCTATACCCTCGCCGTCAAGTTGCTCGCGGAAATGCTGGGCTATGACACCGGAGTCGGAAAGAAACACATCAAAACCGCGGTCCTTGCCGAGTATGGCGGCTCCGACACCGGACTCACCGCCGCCGAGCACTACCAGACGCTTCTTACCATTAGATGATGACATTATTATATATTTAGAGTTTTGTGGTTGATACTATATTGGTTTTTATCGGATCTTAAGGGTGGCGAATGTCAAAGCTGCCAGAATTATGGATATGATCCAGAACCGGATCGTGATCTTGGCTTCGTGCATACCCTCAGCCGGAGTGTTTAGCACGACGTTGGCTCCGGGTTGAGCCTTTTTCTGGAAGTGATGATGGAGCGGTGCCATCTTGAACACTCTCCGCCCTTCGCCATATTTACGTTTGGTGAATTTGAAGTAGCTTGTCTGAATCATCACCGACAGGTCTTCAATGAAGAATACGGCGCAGAGCAGGGGAATGAGCAACTCCTTGTGGATCAGTATAGCAAACACGGCTATGATGCCCCCGAGGGTCAGCGAGCCGGTGTCGCCCATAAACACCTCGGCCGGGAATGAATTATACCATAGGAAGCCTATCAGCGCTCCGATGAACGCAGCCATGTAGACCACCAGCTCCTCCGAACCGGGGATATACATGATGTTGAGATAGGTCGAATATATGATGTTGGAGCCAAGGTAGGCCATGATGAGCAGCGCCACACCTATTATGGCACTGACACCTGTGGCCAGTCCGTCAATGCCGTCGGTCAGGTTGGCACCGTTGGAGGTTGCGGCCACTGCCAGAATCACTACTATGATGAAGAGCACCCAGCCTCCGGTCTCGGCATAGTCGCCCATCCATGATGTGAGCACCGAGTAGTCGAAGTTATTGTCCTTGACAAATGGAATTGTAGTAACAGTGGTCTTGACATCACTGCCTTCGTTCACCACTACCATCTCGGTGGCCACGGCCGGGTCAGCTATGCTGTAGGCGGTGTTTTCGCGTATGGTTATGTCAGGGCTGAAATACATGGTGAGGCCTACGATCAAGCCTAGACCCACCTGACCGATGATCTTGAACTTGCCCGACATACCGTCTTTATTGTGGCGGCGGAATTTCAGGTAGTCGTCGGCAAATCCGAGTGCACCGAGCCATATGGTTGACACCAGCATCAGCAGCATATAGATATTGCTGAGGTTGGCGAAGAGCACACACGGTATCACTATGGCCAGAATGATGATGAGTCCTCCCATGGTTGGAGTGCCTTGTTTGCTCACCTGACCTTCGAGTCCGAGATTGCGCACTATCTCGCCCATCTGCATCAGTTGCAGTCGTCGGATAATCTTTTTGCCGAGTAGAGTGGCACATAGCAGGGCCACGATGAAAGCCGCCACGGAACGTACCGTCACGTAGCCTGACAAGCGGGCAAAGGTTTCGCCGCAAAGTCCCAGATCAGAAAAGAGATAGTAGAACATCAGGCTTGGGCGGCAAATATTTCAGTGATCACCTCGCGGTCATCGAAGTGGTGTTTCCCCCCTTCCACTTCCTGATAATCCTCATGGCCCTTGCCTGCTATCAGGATCACGTCGCCGGATTCGGCCATGGCGGCAGCGGCAGCTATGGCTTCGCGGCGGTCTACTATCACGGTGGAGCGCTGGCGCGAGTCGCCTTCGGTGAGTCCGGCTTCCATGTCGGCCAGAATGGCGCGGGGATCCTCGAAGCGAGGATTGTCGGAGGTGAGTATCACGTGGTCTGACAGACGGGCGGCCTCGGCTGCCATGATGGGGCGCTTGCCGGCATCGCGGTTACCACCAGCGCCGACCACTGTGATGATGCGGCGAGGCTTAACTTCACGTATGGCTTGGAGCACGTTGACCACTGCGTCGGGAGTGTGGGCATAGTCCACGATGGCTGTCACTCCACCTTTGGAGCGGAATGCCTGGAAGCGTCCGGCAACCGGTACGAGGCGGCTGATGTTGCGCAACACTTCCTCCTGATCCCAGCCGAGCAGACAGCAGGCACCGTAGACTGCGGTGAGGTTGTAGGCATTGAAGCGTCCGGTGAATAGAGTCTCGACTTCGTGGCCGTTGAGGCTGAGCAGGGTGCCGTCAATGCGGCTCTCTACGATCTGGCCGCGATAGTCGGCCATGGAGCGGAGCGAGTAGGTGCGGCGGTCAGCTGCGCAGTTCTGGAGCATGACCAGTCCCACTTTGTCGTCGGCGTTGGTCAGAGCGAAGGCCGATGCGGGCAGTCCGTCGAAAAATGACTTCTTGGCCTTGAGATATGCGTCGACAGTCTTGTGATAGTCCAGATGGTCACGGGTCAGGTTGGTGAATATGCCTCCGGCGAATGTGAGTCCGGCTATGCGGTGCTGATGGGCGGCGTGGGAGCTTACCTCCATGGCTGCATAGGTGCAGCCTGCTTCGACCATCTGCGCCAGCAGCCGGTTGATGCTGACCGCGTCGGGTGTGGTCTGGTTGGTCGGGACGGTGGTAGTCTCAATGTAGTTGCACACGGTGGAGAGCAGACCGGCCTTGTGGCCGAGCAGGCGGGCCATCTCATAGATGAGGGTGGCGGTGGTGGTCTTGCCGTTGGTGCCGGTCACGCCTACCAGCTTCAGTTTGCGTGAGGGGTGGTCATACCACTCGGAAGCGATCTCGCCGAGAGCTATTGACGAGTCGGGCACAACCACATATGTGATGTGGGGTGCCACCTTTTCGGGAAGCTGTTCGCACACGATGGCGGCTACCCCCGAAGGTTCGAGCAGTGGAATGAAAGTATGGCCGTCGACCGACGTGCCTTTGATAGCTACGAAGAGTGAGCCGGGTGTCACGTTGCGGGAATCGAACGTGATGGCTGTGATTTCAGGATTTTTGGGTCCGATGGTGCGGGTAACGCGGGTGGACCGGAGAAGTTCAAGGAGGTGCTTCATATGAGATGAACGATTTGTGCTTTTTTATTCGGAAAGGAGCAGCCGCACCGTGGCTCCGCGCGAGAGGGGGGTGCCAGGTGCCGGTTCCTGAGCGCTGACGTGGCCTGAACCCTGGAAGCTCACATTGTAGCGGGCGTGTTCCACCGAAGCCACTGCCTCGCGCAGTCCCATGCCGAGCACGTCGGGCACGGTGCCGGCACCTGTAGTGGCCGGTGCTTTGAATCCGGGAGCCTTGATGCCGAACTGAGACTGGAATGTCGACGACAGGCTGCCGTCGGAGGTGGTGAACAGGGTAGGGGGCGCTACGCTCGACGGGGCTTCAGCGCGAAAGTCGCTTTCGTTGTCGAGCATGCCGCGCGAGTAGAGGGCCAGAGCCATATCCTTGAGCACCACACCGGAGGTGGATGCCGCGCCGAAGGCGTTTTCACGCGGGTGGTAGATCAGTACCACACAGCTGTATTTTGGATTTTCGACTGGGAAGAATCCGCAGAATGCCAGGCGCTTGCGCGACGTGTCATATTTATGGGTCTCAGGGTCTACGCTATAGCATGTGCCGGTTTTGCCCGCTATGCTCACATAGGGATTCTTCAGGGAGCGGGCGGTGCCGTGTGCGCCTGACACCACCTTGGCCAGCATGGAGCGCATGATGGCGGCGGTGCGTTCGGAGCAGGCCGATTCACGAATGTAGTCCACCGGCACTATGGAGTCGAAATCCTCACGGTGCAGGGCTTTGACCAGACGCGGACGCACGTATTTGCCGTTGTTGGCTATGGCATTGTAGATGCTCAGGGTGTGGAGCGGGGGTATTTCGGTGGCGTAGCCGTAGGTCTGGCGCGACAGGCTCACGAGGCCGCCGGCTTTGATGGGAACCACGGGGTAATATGGAGCGCGCTCTTCGCCGATGCCGGAGTGGAGCCGGTCGAGGAATCCGAGCCGGGCCACGCGGTCATGCCATGCCTGAGGGTCATTGTATGCGCGTGCTATGATGCGTGCCATGCCGATATTCGAAGATTGCTCAATCACTTCGCTCACAGTGAGTCTTTCATGGGGGTGCGAGTCGGTGATGGGCTTGCCCTGTCCGTAGGCACGGAAAGATCCGCCGATGGGTATTACCTCCGACGTGTCGCGCACGATGCCGTCATCAACGGCGATCATCATGCTCAGAGTCTTGACCACCGAACCTGGTTCAAAGCCCATCACGGCGCGGTTGCGCGCCTCGACGTAGCGGCCCGAACCGGAGCCGATCGGCTCTTCCTCGAAATTGGAAATGGCCTTGATCTCGCCTGTGGCCACTTCCATGAGCACGGCGGTGCCCCACTCGGCGCGGCAGTATTTCAGTCTGTCGAGCAGCGCGTTTTCAAGCATGTCCTGCATCTGCACGTTTATGGTCGACACCACGTCATATCCGCGCTCGGCCGGAATGTCGGTCCAATTGCCCACGCCGCGGGTGAAGTTCACTGTCTTGTTGATGCCGGTCTTGCCATAGAGCAGCGAGTCGAGGGCGTATTCCAGTCCTGACATGCCGTGAATCTGACCGTCGGAGTGCTCGCTGACCACACCGATGCTCATCTTCGCCATGTTGCCGTAGGGGTTGCGGCGGCGCTTCACCTTGTCGCGCGTGATGCCGCTTTTGGCAGCGTTGAGCCAGTGGAAGAAGGGGAAGTTCTTGCGTATTTCGACGTAGTCGGCATTGGTGATGTTTTTCACCAGACGCCACGAGCGAGACTTTTTGCCGAACTCGGCCCTGCGCAGGGGCGCGCGGAGCGAGTCACCCCAGGCCTTGACTCCCCCCTTGATGGGGAAGTGGCGCTGCATGGCTTCGGCCAGCGAGTCGAGTGCGGCCACGTATTCCTTCCAGCGGAAAGCCTCGGACCCGAAGTCGATGCGTACGGTATAGTACTGCATGGTGGTGGCGAGCACCGTGCCGTCGTCAGCCAATATGTCGCCACGATCGGGATAGATGACCTTACTTGACCGCGATAGCTCCAGGTTGGCTCTTTCGTTCCACTTGTCGGCATGGAGCACCGTGTTCTTGAACGTGCAGAAGGCTATGTATGATGCCACCACAAGGATAGCTGCGGTGATCACCAGATAACGCGCCATGATGCTGGCGTGTTTTGTGCGCTTGGCCTTTTTGCGTGTGGTTTTGGTCGTCATTTTGAGGAGTTGGCCCGGAAAGGAGGTTGTTGTTGTATGGAAAGTGGCAGGTTGATCGAGTCAAGCAGATGGCGCATCTCGCTCTCGCGTATGCGGCTCATGTAGATGCCTCTCACGCGCATGCTTTCGGTCTGGACCACCGAGAGCCGGTCTTGCAGGCGGGAGATGTTTTCCATCTTTTTGCGGCAGGCGAATACGTTGGTGATGTACACGAGCATCATTGCCAGGATCACGATGATCTGGAGCCAATAGCGGGTAAACATTGTGCCCGATATGAGTCTGCCGTGTATGGCGCGCGTAATGAACGAATCTTTTTTCTGCATGGGGTGGAGAGTTGTGTGATCAGAGTTTTTCGGCAATGCGGAGTTTGGCGCTGCGTGAGCGTGGATTGGCTTCGACCTCCTCGGGTGAAGCAACGATGGGTTTGGAATTGAGCAGCTTGAGCGGAGAGCGGCTACGTCCATAGAGGTCCTTGTCTTCCCGGCCTTCGACATTGCCGGTGCGCATGAAGTTCTTGACCAGGCGATCTTCGAGCGAGTGGTATGTGATCACGGCGAGGCGTCCGCCGGGAGTCAGCGATTCGAGTGCCTGGGTCAGGAATCCGCGCAGAGCCGAGATCTCATCGTTGACCACTATCCGCAGGGCCTGGAAGAGCTGGGCCATCTCCTTTTTCTCGCTCTTGGGGCTGATGAATGGGCGGGTGACTTCGAGCAGGCGTTCCACCGTGTCGACCGGAGCCTGACGGCGCGCGTCGCAGATGGCGCGTGCCATGCGTGATGCCTGGCGCAGTTCGCCGTAGAGGCGGAATATCTCGGTGAGCCGTTCTTCGGGCGCCTCGGTCAGGAGTGAGGCCGCCGACTGAGAGGCGCGGCGGTTCATGCGCATGTCAAGCGGCCCGGAAAAGCGGAATGAAAATCCACGGGCCGGATCGTCAAAGTGATGGAACGACACGCCAAGATCGGCCAGTATGCCGTCAGCACCGTCCACGCCGTAGAATCGCAGATACTGGTGAATGAAGCGGAAGTTGCCGTGGATCATGGTGAATCGCGGGTCTGTCCAGGCATTGGCCACTGCTTCCTCGTCTTGATCGAAGCTGTAGAGGTGACCTTCCGGTCCGAGCAGGCTGAAGATGGCACGTGAATGTCCGCCGCCGCCGAAAGTGGCGTCGGCATAAGTGCCGTCAGGCTTGACCTGAAGCGCTTCGATGACCTGGGGCAATAGGGCCGGTATGTGGTAGACCTGTGACTCTGACATGGCGACTATATGTGTTTTAGCCCTCAAAGTTACTAAAAATCCCCCAAAAGATTTACGAAATAAAATAAATTTTTCGCAAAAAGTTATTAACATCTCGCAAACTGCTGAAAATGTGCGTCTCGGCAATTTACGTTTGCAAATCTCGACGCAGTCAGTCGGTTTCGTGATGGAGCATCCCGGGAGGCACCACATCGGGCACGCCGGGGTTGAATTTCGGTCCGAGTGAAATGTGTATTCCCATGTCTGTGAGCTGTCTGGCAAGTTGCGGCTTGCCACGGAATCCGTGAATGATCCATGGCTGGGAGGGGCGCATCTGCCGATGCAGGGCCATTATGTCATTGTAGGCGCGCACCACATGCAATATCAGCGGTTTGCCTGTCTGTTCGGCCAGCTCGGCGTGCCGTCGCAGCAGTTCGATCTGGCGGTCGGGGGTGAGGGGACTGCGGAGGCGGTCTATGCCGCACTCGCCAATCATCACTACCTGCGGGTGGCGTGCCATGCGTTCCACCCAGCCGAAGTCGGTTTCGGGACACCATGGGTGTATTCCCACGGAATAGAGCGCGTCGGGGCGCATCGCCATGCCGGGTGTCAGGTTGATCACCGCATCAGTGGCGAGCGGGTTGTGGGTGTGAATATCGGCCACCTGCGGGATCATGGCACGGGGTCATAGCCGCTGCCGCCCCATGGGTGGCAACGCATTATGCGCCTGATGGCCAGCCAGGAGCCTTTGATCGCTCCATGCTTGCGCAGGGCTTCGACGGCATATTGCGAGCAACTTGGGGTGAAGCGGCACGATGGCGGAAGCATCGGTGAGATCAGGATCTGGTAGAGTCTGACGGGTATGATGAGCAGGTAGCGTAGCATCAGTCGGCAGCTGGAGCGGTAATGTCGGTAAGTTGAGGTAGCAGCCGCTTCATGGCTGACTCGATGCGGCGATATGGCCGTAGGTCTGGGGCTATGTAGATGAAAGCTACGTCGAAGCGTGTGTCTGACTCCGGGATCAGATCGCGGTTGAGCCGGTAGGCTTCACGTATGCGCCGCCGCATCTTCACGCGGTCAACGGCATGGCGCAGCCGCTTCTTTGGCACGGAGATCATGAAGCGCACGCGGGCACCGCGGGGAGCGCCATGCGACGGCATCCAGACCATGCGCACCGGAAAAGCGAGCGCCCCTTTGCTTTTGGAGGCAAAGAGGGCGTCGATGCTTGTGGTGGAGCAGAGTTTCTCGCTCTTATGCAGCCGTAGAGATGTCATTCGGCCTTCGGCTCGCCGTTGACTTCAGTAAGATACTGGTCAAGGGCTGCGGTGATTGACGGGGCTTTGGCCGTGGGGGCCTCCATGTCGAGGCGGAGTCCGGCATCGCGTATGGCCTGGGCCGTGACGGCGCCGAAGCAGCCGATGCGCTTGTCGCCCTGCTCGAAGTCAGGAAAGTTCTTGAGCAGCGCCTTGATGCCTTCGGGGCTGAAGAATATGATCATGTCGTCAGAGAGCAATTCTTCCTTGGGAATCTCGTTGGGCACGGTGCGATACATGATGGCGCGGGTGTAGCGCAACTTGCTCTTCTCAAGCCCTGCAAGGTTGTCTTTGCTGACGTCGCTCACGGCAAAGAGGTAGTTCTCCTTATGGTGTTTCTGCAGTATGGGAATCAGGTCCTCGAACTTACCTGTAGGACCGTGGAAGATCTTGCGTTTGCGGTATAGGGTGTATTTCTGAAGATACAGCGCTATTGACTCCGATGAGCAGAAATATTTGAAAGTGTCGGGTACCTGATATCGCATCTCTTCACAGAGACGGAAAAAATGATCCACCGCTCCACGGGCCGTGAATATCACTGCTGTGAAGTCGGGAATTGAAATCTTCTGTTGGCGGAACTCCTTTGCCGAGAGGCCTTCCACTCTGATCAGTGGCAGAAAATTCAGCTCTACGCCATATTTGGCGGCTATTTCATAATAGGGAGATTTGTCTGAAGCGGGCTTCGGTTGCGAAACCAAGATCTTTTTAATTTCCACTACTTTACAAATTTAGCGTCAGGTTAGATGTTGAGGAGAAGTCTTTACGTTATGACATGGTGTGACAAAGCCACCACCCCGGACGCCAAGGCGCCGAGGGGGAGGATTTCCAAGGCGCAAAGGTACAAAAAAAAGTAGAATAGCGAAAACAGATTGGCATAAAAAATCCTAAAACCCTTTATAATGAATAGGATTCGGGCTCCTGCATACAACCCTGCGCCAATCCAGACCAGGGTCATGGCGGCAGCCGGATAGAATAGGGCACCGAGCGCCGGAAGCAGCAGCCACACTCCGAGCATGGACTGGGTGGCGGCGAAAGCACGGAGCCATGCCTTGACGTCGGCGGCGGGATTCGGAGCGAAGGCGTAGGCTACTGTCGCATATCCGAGCCACTGGACGCAATAGAGAGCAGCGCACAGGAGTGCACATGTGGCCGCGCAGCTGAAATAGACCTGTGGAGTTAGTGGCAGAGTGCGGGTGAAGTGCAAGGCTGAAAAGATCAGAAGACCCTCGCATACAAAGGTCTGCACCATGGCGGCGGCGATTGACCAGCGTTCTCCGGTTGTTGTCTCGGCGGTGGCGGCTGCCGAACGTCCGGGTCCGGAGTGGGTCAGTCCTTTGAAGAAGGAGTTCCATAGCCGTCCGGCACCCATCAGTCCTATGGCGGCGAGCAAAAAGGCTCCCACGGCCATGGCGAGCACACCGGAGTCATAGCCGGGCAGTATCTGCCGGGGCGATGGCATCAGTCCAGTGGTCAGCAGTTCGGGCGCTTTGGCGGCGAGTGTCAGCATGATGTGTCGGCAAGGATTATTTCAATGGCGCGGGCAGGGGTGTCGGCCACCTCATAGAGCACTTCGTTCATTGAAGAGTGACGCATCATGCTGCATGAGTCGGCATGAGTCATCTGCTCCAGCAGTCCGCTCCAGAATCCGTCAATGTCGAGGATCACCACAGGGCGGTCATATAGTCCGAGCTGACGGGCCGTGAGCAGGTCCATCAGCTCGTCCATGGTGCCGATGCCGCCGGGGAGCGCTATGGCACCGCGGCCGAGAGCGGCAAGCAGTCGTTTGCGTGAGTGCATATCGGCGGTGATGTGGCACTCTGTCATGTCGGGATTGCGCCAACCGCGGTCGGCCATGAAGCGGGGAATTACCCCGACTGCCCTGCCGCCGGCCTCAAGGGTGCCTCTGACCACCGCTCCCATCAGTCCGTGAGATCCGGCTCCGGTCACTGTGGCCAGTCCGGCGCGGGCACAGAGTCGGCCGAGTTCTTCGGCAGCCTCGATGAAGCGGGAGGGCGCGTCGGGCGATGATGCGCAGTATATGGTTACGGCAGCTGGACGGGATTGGGCGGAGTTGGAAGTCATTGGGCGGTTACGGCTATTTTACGTGATGCGGTGGAGTGGCGTGATCCTGTGGCGTCGGTCACTGTGGCGCGATAGAGGTAGATGCCGCGGCCGACTCTGCGTCCGGCCGTGTCGGTGAGGTCCCAGCGGAGCGGGGCCGAGGTGTGCATATCGCTTCGTGCCGAAGTCGACGATGACCATACGGGCTGCCCCAATAGGTTATAGACGGTCACCTCCATGGTCAGTCGTTCATCCGGACGGTTGTGGGTCACATAGAAGGAAGCTGAGGTCGATGCGGGGTTGGCATCGGTATATACGTCGAAGATGGTTGGAGCCAGGCCTTCGACTACGCGGCATTCGATCGTCTGCTCAGTGTGGTTGCCTGAAAGGTCCCATACACGCAGACGCACCGTGTGGTCGCCTTCGCTAAGGGCAGGGAGTGTATAGGCTATGGTGCCTGACATGGCTCCGGCCACAGGTTCGGCATCGGGGGTGAAGTAGCTTGACACGTCGGAATACGAGGTGTGGCCGTCAATGGTCACCGAAATCTGGTGGCCGACGCCGGCGCTTGACAGGTTGATGCCGCTGTCGTCGCTGACCGATGCCAGAAGCATCGGGGTGGTGTTGACGCGGTCGCCTGTGGAGAATGATTCGTGATTGAGTGCCAGCGAGTGGATCACAGGAGGAGTTACGTCGTCGGGGGTGGTTTCATCGTAGCCGTAGACGTAGAGGTCACGACACACTCCGATCGCCTCCTCGGTGTCGCTGCAGGCATAGAGATTTAGGGTGGCGGGGCGGAAGTTGTCGGCCACGTCGGAGGGCATCTGCACGTTGACGGTGAAGGTGCCGTCGGTCACCGCACCTCCTGTGGTCAGGAGCATATCGCCGTGAACATCGAAGGGCACCTGCTCTCCATCTTCGCCATGGCCGATTGACACCACTGATCTTTCCGCATCATAGAGCGTGGCCGATATGCGGCCGGAAAATCCGGTGAATGGTTCGCCGGTGGGAGTGAGCACTGACCCTTTCAAGGTGATACGTCCGCGGGCCGGGAGTGTTACCTGAGCCTCGGGAGTCACGGCCTGGCCGTTGACGCTGTCGAGCTTCACGATGGCATCGGGCAGCACGGTGTGAAGGGCCGGATCGCCCATATAGACGAAGCGCAGGCGATTTTCATCGTTGAGCAGGCGGTTTTTTGAGCGGCGATACACTTCGCCCATCGGGCGGAAGCGACCGTGCTCATCGCGACTGCTAAGTTCGTTGCCGAACGCAGCCGTAAAGTCGCCGTTGGCTGAAATGAAGACCTGGCGCACTGCCGAAATCACCCCGATAAGGCCACCGTCGTCAGTAAAATATAGCATTTCTGCCGCCGATGTGAAATCGCTGTCCCACTTCAGAAATGAGCAGGTGGCGGCGTAGCAGAATGGCCATTGGCGCAGGAAAAATTGTGTCGACATATCAAGATATGTGACCATATTGTCGCCGCACAAGGCCGTCGGGGAGCCGTGGCCGATGTAGGCCCACAGCATTGCTCCGTTGTTGAGATGATTATATAATTCGGCGCGGGCTATCGGATATGATCCGTTTTGCCACTCATAGGCATCGATGTAGACTTTGGAGAAGATCATGCTTGAACCGCCGTCGCCCTTCATCACATTATTATATAGTGATTCTGCCTGGGTCATGTGTATGCCGCTGTTGCCGTCGTCGGCGAGCGTCAGTATCCTGTTGCGCCAGTCGGAACGCGGCATGCGGGTGCGGTAGCGCTCAATCTTGTCAGCGGCAAGATTGGCTTCGGCCACGGAGGTGCAAGGTATGCGGCCCAGAGCCACGCTCAGCTTGTCGGAACCGGGGCGCAGGCCGGAATTGTCTTCCAGAAAAGCCAGATAGTCGTCAGTGGTGTATGATGAGCCTTCCGTCAGGCTTCCTTCGCTGATCCATAAAGGCATGGGCGATTTCATCGATTTGCCTACGGGTGTGATGCACCGGTTGTCGAAAGTGCCCTTGCCCATCATCAGTGCGTAGCGGAGACCTCCGCGGTCATAGAGCATCTTCATGAAGCGGCGTATTGCTCCGGGATCGAATGCTCCGGAACCGAATTCATGAAGCACCTTGTCAAGCTCCACTACCTCCACGGTGAGGGGCGCCGCAGGATCATTACGGTGGAAGTCGGCGATGCGGTTGGCAGCATCGGCATAAGCTCGCGGGGTCACGATGACCATGTCGGGCGTGGTCAGTCCGTGCAGATTCTGGTTGGCTACGGTGCCGACGAATGTGGGTTGCGGTAATGTGGCTGTCGATGCGAAAGCCTCATAGCGCCGCGGGGCACCGGTGGTGGCATAGCGGTTTTGCCATGCTCCGGAAGCCGACAGCTCCATATATCGCACGTCGGCCGGGTCTGTCACGTCCCACACCACGGCGTTTTGGCCGCTGATCTGCAATGCAGGACTATCGGAATAAAACTCTATCGAGCCGGAGGGGGGCACCGACAGAGTGCGGTCGTAGATCACCTCAAGATAGTCGAGATTGGCACGCGTCACCGTGCCCCCAGGGTTGTGTGTCACCTCCACGCGCAACTTCGACACATCGCCTGCGGGAATGCACTCCTTGGTCGACACGCACTGCGCGCCATAGATCTCAGTTCCTGATGCCGCGGCTATGCGGTCATAGTTGGAATAAGGCTGCTGCTCACCGTTGATGCTCACGCTGATGGAGCTGGCCGACGGACCTCCGGCCACAAAGGCGCAGGTCACGTTTACCGGAGTGCCTTCTATGCGGCCCGGTGTTGAGAAATCATATGATCGGGAGCGGGTATAGGCAAAATCTTCGCCCACCAGCATGCGGCCGGTATTTCCCGGTGAGGTAAGATCCTTTTCATGTAGCAACAACACTTTGCCGGAAGTAGCGCAGCCGGCGGCATCGGCGGGATCGCCTCCTATGGTTACGGTTGCGGCTTCCGTATCGGCAGCCTCGGTCAGGTAATAATATCCGAAATTGGAATAAGGATTGGTCTCGTGGACGAGTTTGCCGGAGGTGTTGAGCAGCGAGCGCACCGGACCGACAGCATAAAACGTGATGCTACCGTCGGTACCACATACCGACTGCACCTGAGGCAGATCGTCAGTATATGTGTCGTGTGAGAGCACGTCGGAAAGGCGCGTGCCCCCATAGCCGTGGACCCTCACGGATTTAGGATTGCGGAATCCCCATTCGGCCAATTTGCGCGCACTGATGCGGTGCGGACCGGTCTGGTCCACTGATATCTGTACCCATCGGCCAGATGACAGCACCGACTCCCCGGCATAGGTTTCGGGCGGCAGCGCCATGACGCGCTGGCTCCCGCCCCACAGTCCGAGCAGTATCATACATATTATAATATGGAGAGCTTTCATACGCATTAGTAACGCAACCATACGCCGGTTTATTATACTATCAGGCCGTCAGCCATATGGATCACGCGGTCAGAGTCGGCGGCCAATCCTTCATCGTGGGTCACGATCAGGAATGTCTGTCCGCGGTCACGTCGCAGATCGAAGAAGAGTTTGTGAAGTTCGGCGCGGTTGCGCGAGTCGAGCGACCCCGAAGGTTCATCGGCCAGAATCACCGTCGGGTTGTTGATCAGCGCACGCGCCACCGCCGCCCTCTGGCACTCGCCGCCCGACAGCTCGCCCGGACGATGGTCTGCGCGGTTGCCCAGCCCAAGATATGCGATGATCTCTCTCGCCCGCGCCATAGCCTCATGGTGAGGAGCGCCGCCGATCATAGCCGGTAGCGCCACATTTTCAGTCATAGTGAACTCCGGCAATAGCCTGTGGAACTGAAAAACGAATCCGATGTGCGCATTGCGGAATCCGGCCAGGTGCCGGTCGGTCATGCCAAACAGGTCCTTTCCTTCGATGGTCACACGGCCGGAATCAGGCCTGTCAAGCGACCCGGCTATCTGCAATAGAGTCGACTTGCCTGCTCCGCTCGGGCCTACGATGGACACGATTTCACCCCGGTCAACGCGCAGGCTCACACCGCGCAGCACCTCAAGTGCTCCGAAACTCTTATGTATGTCACTAATTTCAATCATCTGCGACACAAAGTTACACAAATTCCCGCAATCAGCGTTCGTTCCACAGATAGTTGTCACGGGTAGATAAGTCTGTTTTTACGTTTTTTAACTTGAAGTGCGTCTTATTTTTCGTAACTTCGCAACTATGAAACTGATTTTGCACCTGATCGCAGTGCTCACGTTGGGCCTGACCATGCTGTGTGGCTGTAATTCGTCTGATCCGGATGAAGGCCACAAGTATGTGGCGTTCAATATCGTGACTTACGAAGGAACATCGGAGTCGGGCGTGACTACTTTTTCATTTTATGCCATTGATGATTCGCCGATGCTCATTCTGACCTGTAAATGGGTGCCGGATAAGCCCCTTGAACGGGGCACCCGTCTGTTGGTTGCCTATGCCACAGACTCCCCGGGTGAAAGCGGACCGATAACGCTTAAAGCGGTGTCGCTGATCTATGGCAACAGGATTGTGGTCGGATCAGGTGCCGATGATTGGTCGACTGAAAAAGTGTGGGTCAACTCCATCTGGCGTACAGGTCCATATATCAATCTCGACTGCCTGATGCAGTATGCCTCGGGCAAGCGGGTGCTTGAGTTGTCGGCTGACAGCACCACGTTCGGCTCGGCTTGTCCGGTGTTCTATCTGGAGGCTCGCGGAGTTGACAATCCTGTGGCTCCGTTCGATCAGCGCATCTATGGCTCGTGGGATATTGATTCCGTCTGGAATCTGCCCGGAGTTACCGGCATCAAGGTGTGTGTCAATGACCAGAACCGCGGCATCGACGAAGTCATCTTCAATAAGACTGAAAACTGAAAATATAAATAACTCAACTGACAAAAAACATTACACGACTATGGCACAGAAACCTCAGCAGGAAATAAAAGTAGAACTCTCTCCCGAAGTAGCAAAAGGCAACTATTGCAATCTGGCTATGATCGCCCACAGCGGCAGCGAATTTTTCATGGACTTCATCACCGCAGCACCCAATATGCCTCAGGCACGTGTGCAGACCCGAGTGATCATGACTCCTGAAAATGCCAAGAACCTGCTCCACGCTCTGGCTGAAAATGTGCAGCGCTATGAGCAGATCTTCGGTGAGATCAAACCCCGCGTCCCCAAGGCAGGCATGAATCCCGCCGGTGGCATACCCAACCCCTTCATGGAGGGCAACGCCTGATCCGCAGCCATTTTATCCTGACCACCTATGCGTGAATCTCTGCAGATCTATAATTCGCTGACCCGGCAGAAGGAAATATTCAAGCCGCTGGTACCCGGGCGTGTGGGCATGTATGTGTGTGGCCCTACAGTGTATGGCGACGGCCATCTCGGTCATGCCAGACCTGCGATCACCTTCGATATCCTCTATCGCTACCTGATGCACCTGGGTTACAAGGTGCGCTATGTGCGCAATATCACCGATGTGGGCCATCTTGAGAACGATGCCGACTCCGGTGAAGACAAAGTAGCCAAGAAAGCACGTATCGAGCAGCTTGAGCCGATGGAGGTGGTGCAGCACTATCTCAACAGCTATCATGACTCGATGGCTAAGCTCGGTGTGCTGCCTCCATCAATCGAACCGCACGCGTCGGGCCACATCATCGAGCAGATCGCCTATGTGCAGAAGATCCTCGATGCCGGCTATGCCTATGTGAGCGAAGGATCAGTCTATTTTGACGTGCCTAAGTATAACGCCGACTTCCACTACGGTAAGCTCTCAGGCCGAAACATCGATGAGCTGCTGGCCAATACCCGCGCTCTCGACGGACAGGAGGAGAAGCGTCACCCGGCGGACTTCGCCCTATGGAAAAAGGCTTCGCCTGAGCATCTGATGCACTGGCCCAGCCCTTGGAGCGAAGGTTTCCCCGGCTGGCACCTCGAGTGCTCCACTATGGGCCAGAAGTATCTGGGCGAGAAGTTTGACATACATGGCGGCGGCATGGACCTGATGTTTCCTCATCATGAGTGTGAGATCGCTCAGTCAGTGGCTCATAACGGTCATGAGACGGTGCACTACTGGATGCATAACAACATGATCACCATCGACGGCAAGAAGATGGGCAAGAGCTACGGCAACTTCATCACCCTGCAGGAGTTCTTCAACGGCACCCACAAGCTGCTTGATCAGCCATATTCGCCCATGACTATCCGTTTCTTCATACTCATGGCTCAATATCGCTCGACTCTCGATTTCAGCAACGAGGCGCTCAAGGCTTCGGAAAAGGCGCTCAAACGCATGATGGAGGGTTACAAGCGTCTGCTTGATCTCAAGCCTTCGGCTGAGAGCACCATTGACGTAAGCGGCTTCAAGGAGAAGATGTATGAGGCAATGGACGACGATCTCAACACTCCGATCGTGATTGCCCACCTCTTCGATGTGTGTCGCCTGATCAATCAGGTCAACGACGGCAACGCCACCGCCACACAGGCTGATATCGACACGATGAAGGAGCTGTTCCAGACGTTCCTGTTCGACATACTCGGCATTATCCCTGACGGAGCTGACGGTGCCGACCTGCGTCCCTATCAGCAGGCAGTCGATCTGCTTCTGCAGATCCGCTCCGAGGCCAAGGCACGCAAGGACTGGACCACCGGCGACCTGATCCGTAACCGTCTGGCCGAATTCGGCTTTTCGGTCAAGGACACCAAAGACGGCTTTGAATGGAGCCTGAAATAAATCCTTAACGAATATGATAATGGGGGATCGGTCACCCGGTCCCTCATTTTATTTTGACCAGCAGCGGTAATGACGAGCGCGGAATTTGCAGAACGGTGGCTTATGAGTCTCCCCTATGTGGCCAATGACCAGCAGGTGCAGGTCATTGCCGCCCTGACGCGCTTCTGCGCGCGCTCCACCCCGAGCGATTCGGTGTTTGTGTTATGCGGCTATGCCGGCACCGGCAAGACGTCGCTGACCGGATCGCTTGTGCGCACTTTGCGCGAGGTGGGCATAGCCTCGGTGTTAATGGCTCCGACCGGACGTGCTGCCAAGGTCTTTGCCGCATATAGCGGGTTCCCCGCTTCAACCATTCACCGTAAGATCTATCGCCCCCCGTCGCAGGGACGGACCTTCTCCGCGGTGATGGATAATCCTCATGCCAACACGGTCTTTATCGTTGACGAAGCCTCGATGATCGGTTCGGGAGCCGACGGCACCGATGTGCTTACGGACTTGATCCACTATGTCTATACCGGGCGCAACTGCCGCTTGATACTTCTCGGTGACACTGCCCAGCTCCCTCCTGTGGGCTGCGAGGAATCACCGGCGCTTAATGTGGAGGTGCTCCGGTCATATGGCTTGAGGGTGAGCCGTGCGCTGCTGACCGACACCGTGCGTCAGGCGCGTTCGAGCGGCATACTCTACAATGCTACGCGTATACGCAGGTCAATGAAGCTGGACCCACTTCCGGTGCCGCGCTTGTGTTTCAACGGATTTTACGATGTGGTGCCGCTGCCTGGTGAGGAGCTTGAGGAAGTCCTGTCAGAGGCATATGCTGCCGACGGCATCGACGAAACTATCATCGTGACGCGTGCCAACTGGAGGGCTACGCAGTTCAATCTGGCAGTGCGTCAGCGCATATTGGGCCGTGAGGAGGAATTGTGTCGCGATGATCTGCTGCTTGTGGCCAAAAACAATTATCACTGGGCTGCTACGGTCAAGGAGATCGACTTCATAGCCAATGGCGACACAGCACGTGTGACCCGCATCTACGGCACGGAGAGCCGCTATGGTTTCCGGTTTGCCGATGTCAGGCTTGCGTTTCCTTATGCCTCGGTTGAAGTAGACTGCAAGATCATATTGGAGTGCCTCACCTCCGATGCTCCCGCGCTCAATTCCGAGCAGCAGCAACAACTTTTCGAGCGCGTCTACACGGATCCGGCACTGTTTACCGACGCTACTCCGCATGGAGTGAGAATGAAGGCGCTGAAGACCAATCCGTATTTCCAGGCCCTTCAGGTCAAATATGCCTATGCGGTGACCTGCCACAAAGCTCAGGGCGGACAGTGGCGCAATGTGGTTGTGGATCTCGGATCCATACCGCCCGAAGCGTTGACAGGCATGGACTTCTACCGCTGGCTCTACACTGCCACCACGCGTGCCACCACGCGCCTGTTTTATCTCAATCCATTTGCTGCCGGGCCATCAGCCGACTGATAGTTCCAGCCTCCGCCAAGCGTTTTGTATAGCTCTATCAAGGCTAGATACTCGTCGCGCAGAGCATTGCTCACGCTGATCTGTGCATCGAAATAGCGTCGCTGTGCATCAAGCACATCGATATAGTTAACCGTGCCGGCTCTATACTGGATAGTGGCCAGAGCCACATACTTGCCGGCCGCGTCGCGCAACTGAATCTTCAGGTCGTGAGCCTCATGTACGCGGCGATAGGTGACGATCGCGTTGTGCACTTCAGTGAAAGCGCGGATCACGCTCTGCTCATAGGCATAGCGTGACTGCTCATAGGCCGCTATGGCTGCCTGATATTTCTTCTTGTTGCGTCCGAAGTCCAGTATGGTGCCTGTGATGCTGCCTATTGCATAGGTGAACGGTGATTCGAAGAAGTGGCGCAGACCGTCGTTTTCAAATCCGGCGGTGAGACCGATGCGCAGGGTGGGGAAACGGTTGGCATAGGCCACTCCGACTCCGGCCATGGATGATGCCAGACGCTGTTCGGCGGCTCTCAGGTCAGGACGTCGCTCGAGCAACTGAGAGGGTACACCCACATTCACCATTGGTGGCATGGGGTAGTCGGCCGGCAATCTGCCGCGTATCATTTGCTCATCGGGATATTCTCCCATGAGCAGCGAGAGGGAGTTGCGAGCCAGAGTGATGCGTCTGTCCAGGTCGGGGATCAATGATGCGGTGGTGGAGTATTCCACCTTGGCCTGCTGATATACGGTCTCCGACGTGAGTCCACCCTCAAACCTGATCCGCGCCCATTCCAGCGATTCCTGGCGGGTGCGCAGTGTCTGCTTCACGATGGTCAGTTCGTTTTCGAGCGCCAGCAGCCGGAAATATGCTTCGGCCACTTCGGCAATCAGCGTCATGCGCATGGCACGCATCTCCTCCACCGATGCCATGTAATCGGCCACTCCCTTGCGGCGCGCCCATGTCAGCGAACCCCATAGGTCAGCCTCCCAGCCCAACGTCACTTTCAGGTCGGCTTCCGGATCGTATGTGGTGCCGGATCCGTTGTAGTCGTTGGTTTCATGCGAGCCACCGGCCATTGCGGTCAATTGTGGCAGATAATTCGATTTATTGATCCCCGCCAATGCCCTCATCTGCTCTACGCGGGCGGCGGCGCGGAGCAGATCACGGTTGTTGGCCAGCGTGCGGCTGATCATGTCGGAGAGTATGGAGTCGCTGTAGAATCGCCACCACTCTATGTCGGCTATTGTCAGTGTGTCATCTGTGGCGATACCAGAGGAATAGACCGCAGGCATATCATCGGTCTGTGCCCCGGTCAGATTTTTTACCCCGGAGCATGAGGCCAGGGTGAGGGCGATCACGGCGAGTATGGTCAGTGGCGATTTCATCTCTTTTTGAAATAGTTTTTTGCGCGGTCTATGGCCACGAAGAAGAAAGGAACAAACACTATGCCGACGGTGATGGCCACAAGCATACCGAAGAATACGCCGGTGCCGATGTCGCGGCGGGCTGCCGAGCCGGGACCTGTGGCGATTACCAGAGGCACCAGGCCGAGCATAAAGGCGAGCGATGTCATTACTATCGGGCGGAAGCGCAGGCGCGCGGCGGCTACGGCGGCGGTCACAGCGTCTGTGCCGCGGTCCACAGCCTCTTTGGCAAACTCTACGATCAGAATGGCATTTTTGGCCACCAGGCCAACAAGCATTACCAGGCCGATCTGGAAGTAGATGTTGTTTTCAAGTCCGCAGATCCATATGCCGAGGTAGGCACCGAGTCCTGCCACGGGAAGCGACAGGATCACTGCCAGAGGCACGGTCCAGCTCTCATATTGTGCGG
>CAZKRV010000002.1:0-8406 GCA_964555345.1 uncultured Bacteroides sp. | reverse complement strand
CAGGAAAAGGAACACGAACAGGAAAGCCAGTCCGAGGATCATACCGGTGTTGCCGCTCTCATGCTTCTCCTGATAGGAGAGACCGCTCCATTCCACTCCGATATTGTCGGGCAGACGGGTATCGACGATCTTTTGCAGTTCGATCATGGCCTGACCGGTACTGTAGCCCTGCGAGGCCTCACCGGAAATTCTGGCCGCGTTAAACATATTGAATCGCGAGATCGTGCCCGGGCCGGTGGTGAAGTGCGTGGTGCCGAGTGACGAGATCGGCACCATGGCGTTGTCGGCGCCCCTGACGAAGAAGAGGTTGATGTTGTCGCGGTTTGAGCGGTAGGGAGCTTCGGCCTGGATATAGACGCGATATATTCGGTTAAACATATTGAAGTCGTTGACATAGATTGAGCCGGTAAAGGCCTTCATTGTCGAGAATATATCGCTGACCGTGATGCCCTGCATGAGCGCGCGGTCGCGGTCCACGTCGAAATACAGTTGAGGAATGTCGGCCTGCATCGAGGTCGATAAGTCGGTCACCGCCGGACAGTCGGCGGCATATTTGCGCAGGGTATCGACAGCTTGCTGCAGGTCAGAGTATGATGCGTCACCTCGGGCTTCAAGCATCATCTCGAAGCCGCCCGATGAACCGAGGCCCGGAATAATCGAGGGGGTGAATACGTAGGCGTTGGCTTCCGGATAGGAGGAGAAGTGGTCGCGCACACGGTTGCGTATCAGGGCTATGTCCTGGGTCTTGCGCTCCTCCCACGGCTTCAGTATCACCGTGAGCTGTGAGTGGGCCTGATTGGTGCCGACGCGCGGCGACGAACCGGTCACGTTGAGCACGTGGGCCACATCGGGATCATCGGCCAGATATCTGATGGCACGATCGGTCACTTCGCGGCTGCGCTCAAGGGTGGCACCTTCGGGCAGTTCGAGTTCCACCGTGAAATAGCCCTGATCTTCCTGCGACATGAAGCTGCGAGGCATCAGGTAATTGAAAATCACGATGGCCACAATCACCGCACCAAATATGGTCCACATGCGCTGTGGCCGGGATATCGCGCTCCTGACGGCTCCGCTATAGAAGCGGTTGCCGCGGTTGAGCCAGTAGTCGATCAGGCGGAAGGGTTTTGCTTTGCGGCCTCCTCGCTTTTCGGGGCGTAGCAGTTTCGCACACATCACCGGTGTGAGAGAAAGTGCTACTATAGTGGATATGATCACCGACACGGCTATGGTGATGGTAAACTGGCGGTAGAGCTGACCGGTGATGCCGGGCAGGAAGCTCACGGGCACGAATACGGCGCAGAGCACCAGCGACATGGCCACAAGTGCGCTTCCCAGTCCGCTCATGGCGCGGGCGGTGGCTTCGCGCGGGGGCAGGTGTTCGCTGTGCATGATGCGGTCCACGTTTTCCACCACCACGATGGCATCGTCGACCACGATGCCTATGGCCAGGATCAGGCCGAGCAGGGTGAGCATATTCAGAGAGAAGCCGCACACGAGCATTACGCCGAAAGTGCCCACCAGCGAGATCGGTACCGCTATGACCGGGATCAGTGTGGCCCTCCAGTTTTGTAGTGACAGGAACACGACGAAGATCACCAGCACCAGTGCTTCGATGAATGTGCGGTAGACGTGGTGTATCGACTCCGAAATGTAGGTGGTCATGTCGAAGGGGATCTCGTATGAGATACCTTCCGGGAAGGCTGCGGCTATATTAGCCATTTCAGACCTTACGGCCTCGGCCACATCAATGGCGTTGGCTCCGGGGAGCATATTGATGTTGAGCACTGCGGCATTGCCTCCGTTGATGCCACTCTCGGTCGAGTAGCTCGATGCTTCGAGCGACACGCGGGCCACATCTTTCAGCCTGATTATCGAGCCGTCGGCGTGGGCGCGCACCACTATGTCCTCGAACTCGGCCACTGACGACAGACGTCCTCGGGCTATGATCGGCATGGTCAGGTCTATGTCGGTGGCCGGTGCCTGACCCAGCGCGCCCGCTGCCGACTCGCGGTTCTGGTCCTTGATGGCGTTTTGGATGTCCTTAACGGTCAGTCCCATATCTGCCAGTTTGTCAGGCGCTACCCAGATCTGCATGGCATAGTAGCGGCCGCCGACGTTGCTGACGCTACCCACGCCCGGTATGCGACGCAGAGGGTCAACCACGTTGAGGGTCGTGTAGTTGCTCAGATACACTTCGTCAAACTTCGGATCCTGCGAGAGTATGGTGATGGTCATGAGGCGGCTTGCCGTCTCCTTTGACACGGAGATGCCGTTTTGCACCACCTCGGCCGGCAGGCGCGATTCAGCCATCTTCACGCGGTTCTGTATGTCGACGGCGGCGAGTTCCGGGTCGGTGTCTATGTCAAAGGTGACCAGCGCAGTGAAGCCTCCGGAATTGGAACTTGACGACGACATGTAGATCATGCCGGGAGTGCCGTTGAGTTCCTGTTCGATCGGGGTAGCCACAGCTTGAGTCACGGTCTGTGCGTCGGCTCCGGGATAGGAGGCCGAGATCTTGACCACGGGCGGCACTATCTGCGGATATTGGTCAACCGGTAGCATGGCCAGACCGATGGATCCGATGATAAACACCACTATGGATATGACTATGGAGAAGACCGGGTGGTCCAGAAAGAAGTTGCGCTTCATCTCAATCTTTGTCGGAGGCGGTTACAGGATTGACTTTCATGCCGTGGACAAGTTTGTGGTAACCTTCGGTCACGATATTCTCGCCCTTGGCCAGTCCGCGTTCGATTATGGTGTTGTTGCCGATCTCCGGACCGGTTTCGATAAACCGTTTCTCGACGATGCTGTCGGGACGCACCACATATATATATGCGCCGCCTTTTTCGATCACGAGTGCCTTGGAGGGTACCTCCACGGCGTGTTCGCGCACATCGAGCAGCACTTTGACTTTGGTGAATTCGCCGGGGAGGAGGCTGCGGTCGGGATTGGGCATCTCGGCGCGCACGGAAAATGTACCGGTCTTCGGATCGACCTGCGGGTCAGCAAAGTCGACGATGCCGCGGTGGGGATAGACCGAGCCGTCGGCCAGGGTGATGGTCACATAGGAGTCCCATTTGCGCTTTGAGTCCTGATCAGAAGTGCCGAGATTCACGTTGCGTTCCTTGCTACGCAGATAGTCAAGCGCTGTCATGGAGAAATCAACTCTCACCGTGTCGCTCTTGACCACGGTGGCGAGCAGTGATTTGCCTCCGGGACCCACAAGGGTGCCTATATCGGCCACGCGTTCCGATATATAGCCCGAGATCGGTGAACTTACCTGAGTATAGCCCAGCGTCAGTTCGGCCTGTGTGAGGTCGGCTTCGCTCACCACCACTTCAGCTGCCGCGGTCTCATATGCGGCTATAGCGTTGTCGAGGTCGAGCTGCGAGGCCGCGTTTTGTGCGAAGAGCGGGGTGATTCGGTCGAGGTCGCGCTTGGCCTTCTGCGCCTGTGCACGTGCCTTGTTGAGCTGCGCGCGCGCCTTGTCGGCATGGGCCTTATAGAGTCTCGGGTCGATCACAAACAGGGTCTGGCCCTTGTTGATGTATGAGCCTTCCTGGAAGAGCATGCTTTCCAGATAGCCCTCCACCCGGGCATGAATCTCGACAAACTGCTGGGCGCGGATGCGGCCCACGTATTCGCCGTAGATGTTGACATTGTCAGTTTCCACCTCTTCAACCTCGACCACCGGGAGGGGTGCGGGCTGTGGCTTTGGACGCATGATGAAGTAGAGGCCGATACATGCGGCCACGACAATGGTGCCCCCCACAAGCCACGATCTGCGCGGGCGGGGAAGTGATCCGTTTATGGTCATGTTGGTTTTCAAGTTGAAGCGTGAATGTGAGTATAACAAATTAACAATTAGATCGCGTTAAATGCCTGAATAGCCGCGAAATTGCGCAGGAG
The DNA here is from genome assembly GCA_964555345.1 of uncultured Bacteroides sp. Taxonomy (GTDB): domain Bacteria; phylum Bacteroidota; class Bacteroidia; order Bacteroidales; family Muribaculaceae; genus UBA3263. The sequence continues at coordinate 4,494 of CAZKRV010000002.1, read as the reverse complement.
TCCGGCTAACTTCGTGCGCCTGACGGCCGAATGGCGGAATATTGCAGAGAACCGTTCCGGTGTCAACTCCGGCACCTCGGCGGGAGTGAGGGCGCGGAGGGCGGCGGAGGGGTGGAAATCGGCTATGGGGGTATCGGTGGCGGCGGCGTTGTGCGGACACACGCGCTGACATTCGTCGCAGCCGTAGAGATGGCCGCACAGATCGGTGCCTTCGGGCAATGGGCCGCGATGCTCTATGGTCAGGTAGCTCAGGCAGCGGCGGGCGTCGACTCCCGAGCCGTCGGAGTGGAGCGCGCGGGCGGGACAGGCGGCGATGCATCTGCCGCATCTGTCACAGTCGGCGGCCGGTGCAGGCGTGGGGTCGGCATGTCCGGTCCAGAGTATGGTGCCGATAAATACGTAGCTGCCGATGCCGGGCACTATGAGCTGGTTGTTAAGCCCGATGAATCCGAGTCCGGCGCGTGTGGCCCAATAGCGTTCGCGGAGGGGAGCGGTGTCGACACACACGCGGGTGTCGCCGCCGTAGTCGGCCGTCAGTCGCGAGGCCATGGCTGAGAGCCGTTCGCGCACCACTTCGTGGTAGTCGCGTCCGCGGGCATAGAGCGCGAGGGAGATCTGTAGGGGCTCGGACGTATGGTAGCCGAAAGCGCACACTATCATGGTACGGGCGCCCGGGAGGAGCAGTTCAGGGTCGGTGCGCACGTCGGGATAGCGGGTCAGGTAGTCCATGCCGGCGTGGCGCCCGGCGGCGATCCAGTCGGCATATTGCCGTTGCGCTTCGGCGCTCACGGCAGTGACCCGGGCCACTCCGCAGGCGGCGGCTCCGGCTTCGGCGGCGATCTGCCTCAGCCACTCAGTCGATGGGTATCGGTCGCAGTTCATAGCCTTCAGACTGTAGCCATTCGATAGCGGGCGCGAGCACTGCCTTCAGGTTGCTCTCTGCCTTGAGCGAGTCGTGAAACACGATGATGCTTCCGTCGCGGGCATAGCGCTTCACATTGTCAAGCACCTGTTCCGGGGTCAGCTTGCGGGAGTAATCGCGGGTCACTACGTCATACATGATCAAGTTGTACTTGTTGCGTATGGCACGGCTTTGCTGCCACTTGATCAGGCCGTGAGGCGGGCGGAACAGCGGTGACCCGATCAGCGCGTCGGCTTCGGCCACGTCGCGCAGATAGCGGCGCACACTCGAACTCATGCCCTTGAGGTGGTGCATGGTGTGGTTGCCGAAGCTGTGGCCGCGCTTCTTGATTTCGTCAAACAGCCCGGGGTTGCGCTTCACGTTGTCACCGACCATGAAGAATGTGGCCTTGACTCCGTAGCGGTCAAGGGTGTCGAGCACCCAGGGGGTGACCTCCGGCACGGGGCCATCGTCAAAGGTCAGGAATGCTACTTTCTGCCCTTTTCGCTTTATGCGCCAGATTCCCTCCGGGAAGAGCAACCGGAAGATAAGAGGGGGCTGCATCGGTTTATTCGGTGGCGGCGGTGTCGTTGTTTATGACCATGCGGTCGGTGGCGGCGGAATTGATCTTTTCGGAGTTGATCTTCATGAAGAAGCCCACGAGGTCAATTCCGCAGTCATCGCTCACGGAGTTGAAGAACTCTATGGCCGGTTCTTCGCCGACGGAATAGAGATAGCGGTGCATCAGGTCGTTGAGGTAGCTGTAGTTGCCGTATTTCATCATGGCGCGGTCACTTACCTGAATGGTGGCGGCCTGACGCGGGGTCAGCGATGCCATATAGGCCAGATAGGGGGCTGCGGTGCGGATCTCGCTTTCGAGTATGTCGATGCCTCGTTGGCGGGCGCTGTCATCACCGAGTTCTTCGCCGAGAGTGATGAAGTAGAGGGCTACGCGGTCGCCGGTCTGTATGCCGTAGGGGAGCACAGCGGTGGGGATCTTGGTGTCCATCAGAGTGAGTACTTCCAGAGCTTTGTCATATTGCTCTTCGGCTATCAGCGATTCGGCGGTTTCGATTATGCCTCCGCGAGTCGACAGCACCATGCGCTTGATCGTTTCATCGAGATAGACATCGGCACCGTCTTCGGCATCGAGTCCGCCCCAGCGGTAGCGTTCGGTGATGTTACGATATGCCTTGTCGGTCTTGGCCTTGTCATAGTCGTCGGAATTGAGCAGCGGGAGCACTTCCAGAGCCATGCCGGTGGTGTAGAGATATGGGTCAAGTCCCATGTAATATGATCCGGGCACTGTCTTGGCAAAGTAGATGGGGCGCTCCCAGCCGTCGGCTACAGCGGTGGCCAGTATGTCGATGCTCAAGGCGTCGCTCTGGGTGATCATGGTCTGGCGGTTTTTGGCGGTGAGAGCGGAGGGGAGGTCTATCTCGATGGCGTCGACGGCTTCGAGGGCCTCGTCGGGGGTGATGCGTCCGTTGGCCACGGCGCGGTCAATGTCGACGGGTATGTAGATTGATCCGCCCTGCACCACGGGATAGTCCACTCCGGCCATGTTGGCGCGCGGGCTGTAGTAGCGGCGCAGGAATGTCAGTGCCGGTTCCACGGTGTCGGTTTCGATCACGTAGCCTGACTGACGGCGGTCGTTGGCGAGATCCTGCGGTGTGGCGGTCATCGGCACGGGTTTGCCGTCGTATGACGGCAGGCGCTGCTGCTCGGCATACCATGATGTGGTGAGGTAGCTGAGGTTGACCACTCTGACGTCGGTGCGGTAGCCTTCGACCTCCTGGGCATACCATAGGGGGAAGGTGTCGTTGTCGCCGTTGGTGAATATGATGGCGTTTTCGTCGAGCGACGACAGGTAGTTCATGCCGAAGTCACGTGTGGTGTAGCGGCCTGAGCGGTCATGGTCGTCCCAGGTCTGCGATACCATTTGCACGGGCACTATCAGTCCGATCACCGAGGCGGCCACTGCGGCGACAACGGAGTCACTCTTCTTTTTCAGCAGCTTGTCGATGCCGGCGGCGAGGGCGCCGACTCCGAGTCCGATCCAGATGGCGAAGGCGTAGAAGGAGCCTGCGTAGGCATAGTCGCGTTCGCGTGGTTGCGACGGAGTCTGGTTCAGGTAGAGCACGATGGCTATGCCGGTCATGAAGAAGAGGAAGAACACGACCCAGAACTGCTGGATGCCGCGCTCGGAGCGCATTGACTGCCAGAGCAGGCCGAGCAAGCCGAGCAGCAGGGGCATCATGTAGAACACGTTGTGACCCTTGTTGTCACGACCTTGGTCGGGGGGGAGGAGCGACTGGTCGCCCAGGCGTGCGTTGTCGATGGCGGGGATGCCGCTGATCCAGTTGCCACGGTTGACTTCACCGTTGCCCTGAAGGTCATTCTGGCGGCCTGCGAAGTTCCACATGAAGTAGCGGAAATACATGTGAACCAGCTGATAGTTCACTAAGTAACTCAGGTTTTGTCCGAATGTAGGCTTCTTGACGCGTCGCGTCGGTGCGCCGACGTTGCCGTTGCGGTCCACGGTAGTCGACACTGCCACTGTGGAGAGGTCGTTTTCGTTGATCCCGGCCCACTTCATGTATTCGTTGCGGTGGTCGCGGCTGTAGAGGCGGGGGAACAGCATATTCAGCTGCGGCTGGTAGTCATATTCGGTCTTCGACAATACTTCTACATAGCTGTCGGGTTCCGAGGGGTCGGCTTTGACGGCTTTGGAGTAGGTGGTGTGGCGGGTGCCGGAGGCATTTCCGTCGGGCAGGCGGAGCACGTCGGAGGTGAACGTCGTGCCATAGAGCAGGGGGGTGTCGCCGTATTGTTCGCGGTTGAGGTATGAAGCCAGGTCAAACACGTTGTCGGGCGCGTTCTGGTTCATCGGGGTGTTGGCGCTGGAGCGGATCAGCAGCAGGGCGTATGATGAATAGCCCACGAAGATCACCATGACGCTCAGCACCACCAGGGTCAGGGCGCGCACCGGCAGTTTCTTGGCGGTCATAAGCCATGCCACGAGTCCGCCGGTCACCACCACAGGTATCAGCATGCTGGAGCCGATGAAGGGTATACCGCTGAGCACTATGGCGAGCACGAAGCTCACACCAATGCGTGTGGCCGATTTCTGGGCATAGAGTTCGCGCACTGCCCAGATGAAGCTGGCCACGGCTATGGCGGTGTAGACGAGCACTCCGGAGTTGAAGCCCATGTGGAGAGTATTGACGAAGAAGAGTTCGAAGTATTGAGCCACTTCGATGAATCCGGGCACGAGTCCGAAGAGTATCAGGGCTACGATCACAAACGAGATCAGCAGGGCCAGCAGCGAGCCTTTGGCAGTGGGGGCTGCCCACTTCTTGTAGTAGTAAACCAGCACTATGGCGGGTATGCAGAGCAGGTTGAGCAGGTGCACTGCGATCGACACGCCGATCACGTAGGCGATCATCACCAGATAGCGGTCGGAATGAGGCTGTTGGCAGCGGTTTTCCCACTTCAGTATGAGCCAGAACACCAGCGCCGTGCAGAACGACGAGAAGGCATAGACCTCGCCCTCAACGGCAGAATACCAGAATGTGTCGCTCCATGCGTAG
>CAZKRV010000001.1:27365-51213 GCA_964555345.1 uncultured Bacteroides sp. | reverse complement strand
GGTCACGGGTCTTGATACGACAGAGGTTAAGACACGCATTGTGCATTGACTGATAGACATAGCAACCTACACCGGTGTGGTTACGCTGCTGGAGAGCCGCCAACAGTCCGATCAGCAGGTGCATACCGGTATTGGAGTCACCAAGGGCGGCACCTGACTGGGTGGGGATATTGTCAGCACCCTCATACCAACCGGTGGTAGAAGCAGCTGCGGCCGTAACCTGTGCCACAGGTTCGTAAGCTTTCAGGTCCTTATATTTCGACGAAAGAGGGAAACCTTTGATAGTACCATAGATACATTTAGGATTCAACTTATGGACCACTTCCCAGCTAAAGCCGAGTTTGTCCATTGCACCGGGGTGGAGATTTTCCACAAAAATATCGCAATCCTGAATCAGTTTGGTCAGAATCGCTTTACCGTCGGGAGTTTTTGCGTCGAGAGTCAGAGATTTTTTGTCGCTGTTGAGCTGGAGGAAGTAGTAGCTTGGTTCGTTGGGGTCAAACTGAAGTTCCTTACGGGTGGCATCGCCCACGCCGGGACGTTCGATTTTGATTACATCGGCACCAAGCCACGCAAGCATCTGGGTACATGAGGGACCGGACTGGACTTCAGTGAAGTCAACCACTTTGATTCCCTGGAGAGGAGCAGTGTTCATAGTTGTTTGTTATTGTTATTTGATTAATTATATGAATTTATAAGAATTAGCCTTAAAGAGTTTGCCTATATAACACCCCCAACCGATAAATTGTTGCTTGAATCAGGGATTTTTACTATCTTTGCAGCATTATGGCAGAAGATTTTGAAATAGACTTCGAAGGGCCTCAGCAGGCGACCGATAACTCGCAAACCGAGGCAAGTTATACGGGCGACGATATCGTGACACTTGACTGGAAGGATCATATACGCCGTCGCCCCGGCATGTATATAGGTAAACTTGGTGACGGCACCACTTCTGACGATGGTATTTATGTGTTACTCAAGGAAGTGCTTGACAATGCCATCGATGAATATATGATGGGATTCGGGAAACAGGTGATAGTAGACGTTACCGAGCGTTCTGTAAGAGTACGTGACTATGGCCGAGGTATTCCGTTGGAAAAGCTCATCGATGTGAGCAGTAAGATGAATACCGGTGCAAAATATGATTCAAAGGCATTCAAAAAATCCGTAGGTCTGAATGGTGTCGGTATCAAGGCTGTGAACGCACTGAGCGTCAGTTTCTCAATCGAGAGTTGCCGCGACGGCATGAGCAAGAAAATAGTATATTGCAAAGGTGACGTTGTAGAGGATTATGCCATAAGTCCTACAGATGAACCTAACGGCACAACGGTGGAATTCATACCGGATGACGAGATCTTCCGCGATTATCGCTATCGTGAGGAGTTCATAATACCGTTGCTGAAGAATTACACATATCTCAATGTAGGACTCGCCATAATATTCAACGGCCGAAGATTCATATCCCGCAATGGTCTCGCCGACCTGCTCAAGGAATATATGACAAAAGAACCTCTATATCCGATCATCCACCTTAAGGGTGACGATATAGAAGTGGTGATAACCCATGCCGACCAATATGGCGAAGAATATTATTCTTTCGTCAATGGCCAGCACACCACCCAAGGTGGCACTCATCTCACAGCGTTCAAGGAATCAACCTCCAGAACAATAAAGGAATTTTTTGGCCGCAATTTCGAATATTCCGATATACGCAACGGAATGGTAGCCGCCGTGTCGGTAAAGGTTGAAGAGCCTGTGTTTGAATCACAGACAAAGACCAAACTCGGGTCACGCGACATGGGACCTGATGGTCCGACGGTGGCCAAATTTATCGGTGACTTCATCAAGCGTGAGCTTGACAATTATTTGCATCGCAACAAGGAAACGGCAGACAGAATGCTCGCAAAGATCCAGGAGAGCGAACGTGACCGCAAAGCGATGTCAGGCGTGACCAAACTTGCGCGCGAACGTGCAAAAAAGGTCAATCTCCACAACCCAAAGCTGCGCGACTGCCAGATTCATCTTAACGATGTGAAAGGAGATGAAGAGCTTAAAGAGTCAACTTCGATATTTATCACTGAGGGTGACTCAGCAGCCGGATCAATCACAAAGATACGCGACGTACACACTCAAGCCGTGTTCTCCCTCCGAGGCAAACCTCTGAATACTTACGGCCTTACGCAAAAGGTAGTGTATGAAAATGAGGAATTCAATCTGCTTCAGGCAGCTCTTAACATAGAGGAAGGAATAGACTCGCTGCGATACAATAAAGTGATAATAGCGACTGATGCCGATGTAGACGGCATGCACATCAGGCTGCTGCTGCTCACATTCTTCCTCCAGTTCTTCCCGGACCTTATCAAAAAAGGTCATGTCTATGTGTTGCAAACTCCACTTTTCCGAGTACGCAATAAAAAGACAGTGAAACGAGGCCGCAAAACATCGGGCAACGAGGAAGTATATTACTGCTATTCCGATGAAGAAAGACTGTCTGCCATTGAGAAACTTGGCGATAATGCCGAGATAACGCGATTCAAAGGTTTAGGCGAAATTTCGCCTGACGAATTCCGAGGCTTTATCGGTCCGGACATACGCCTTGACCGCGTGTCACTCAGAAAGGAAGATGCCGTCGGTTCTCTCCTTGAATTCTATATGGGCAAAAACACCCCTGACCGTCAGAATTTCATTCTTGAAAATCTGGTTGTAGAGGACGATTCCCAAATATCCTGATTACGAAATTATGAAAAAGGCTTTCTATGCCGGTTCGTTCGATCCGTTTACCATAGGCCACAAATCAATTGTAGACAGAGCTCTCACCCTGTTTGATTCCGTTGTAATAGCCATTGGAGACAATTCCGCAAAGACTCCTTTTCAGCCGATAAAAGACAGGCTGGAGGCAATCAAGCGCGTATATGCTGCTGATCCGCGTGTAGAAGTAACAGTATACACAGGATTGACAGTAGATGCCGCCCGTGCGTGCGGAAGCACCCACCTGCTCCGCGGAGTGCGGTCCGGATCCGATTTTGACTATGAGCGCTCACTTGCTGATGCCAATCGCAACATTTCCGGGCTTGAAACCGTTTTACTATACACGCTGCCGGAGTTCTCATTTGTCAGTTCCTCCCTTGTACGCGACCTGATCAAACACGGGCATCCGGCAGATCAATTCCTACCATGACCAAAATTATATGAGAAAAATCTTCCTGACAATTGCCGCTGGAAGCGGTATAATTGCCGCTCTGGCCCAAGCTCCCGCTTTTGACCCTATACGCAAACTACAACTGACAGAAGCGATTATCGAGAATTACTATGTCGATTCCGTTAATCCTGACACTATAGTGCAGGAGGCCATCATCGCTATGCTCAAAACTCTGGACCCACACTCCACTTATACTACTGCCGAAGAGACCAAAGCATTGACCGAACCTCTCGAGGGTAATTTCTCGGGTATCGGCGTACAATTCCAGATGGTACAGGACACAGTATATGTGATTCAGCCTACAGCTGGTGGACCGAGTGAGAAGGTAGGCATAATTCCCGGTGACCGCATCATTGCCGCTAATGACACGGCAATTGCCGGTGTCAAAATGCCTCAGTCGACAGTGATGAAGCATCTTCGTGGACCTAAAGGCTCCGTGGTCAACCTGAAAGTAGTGCGCCGCTCGGAACCAGATACTTTGGTATTTCGTGTAGTACGTGATGATATTCCTCTCTACACTGTAGACGCTTCATATATGGCAGATCCGACTACCGGATATATCCATATTTCCTCATTTGGAGCAGAAACGGCACGTGAATTTGTAGAAGCCTTCAACGCTCTCGGCCGCAAAGGTATGAAAAACTTAATCATTGACCTGCAGGATAATGGCGGAGGCTACCTCAACGCAGCGGTGGATCTGGCAGAAATGTTCCTTCCAAAAGGGAGCACAGTCGTATTCACAGACGGGCTGCATCAAAGTCCACAATTCTTTCTGGCTGATTCTCCAAAGCCGGTACTCGACGGACGTGTCATCATTATGACCAACGAATATTCCGCATCAGCTGCCGAAATTCTTTCCGGCGCTATACAGGACAATGACCGCGGTGTGATAGTCGGCCGCCGCACATTTGGCAAAGGCCTTGTGCAGCGTCCATTCCCATTCCCTGACGGATCAATGATCAGGCTCACCACCGCTCACTACTATACTCCTTCGGGGCGCTCGATACAAAAGCCTTATGTGAAAGGACAAACTGATGCCTATAGCTCTGACCTCATGGAACGCTACAAGCATGGGGAATTTTCCAACGCCGATTCTATAAAGCTCGATAAATCACTCGAATACAAAACGCTCTACAACAATCGTATTGTTTATGGTGGCGGAGGTATCATGCCTGATCTCTTCGTACCTATAGACACTACCGGCGTCAATAAGTATTACCGTGAACTTAGAGCAAAAAATGTCATCAACCAATATGTGGTCGACTATGTAGAGCAGAATCGTGCGTCATTGAAGAAACAGTATAAGAATGAAGATGCTTTCATCTCCCGCTTCCAGATCACTGAGCCGATGATTGAGGACTTTGTAAAACTCGCAGAGAGTCTCGGTGTTGAACCGGATCCCGAACAACTTGCCGAATGCCGCTCATTCCTTGACAAAATCATCATTGGATTGATCGGTCGTGACCTGTTTAATCCATCGACCTATTCACGAGTGGTCAACCCGATTAATCCTGTATATCGCGAAGCTCTGCAGTTGATCAATGATCCTGCCCGCTATGATTCACTTCTTAAAGGAGAAAAATAATGAAAAGAATACACTTTACAATTTTGATATTGCTGCTTGCAGTACTGCTACCGTCAGGAATTTCGGCAAAGCGTGATAAATCAGACGAAAAAGGCACTCCGGCCATCGAATTTAATGAAACGTCGTATGATTTCGGAACTGTAAAAGCGTCTGATGGATATCTGCATCACGAATTCGTGTTTCACAACACCGGAACGGCTCCACTCGCCATCGTGACGGTATCAGCATCATGCGGCTGTACGAAACCTGAGTTCAATCCGAAACCGATCGCTCCTGGAGATTCCTCTAAAATCACCATAAGATTCAATCCTGAAGACTTTTCAGGTGAATTCCTGAAGACAGCTACCGTACGCACCAACGTGAAAGGGAAGTCGGGTAGGGTAGCCCTTACCATATCAGGCATAATAATACCGAAGAAGCAAAAATGATACGCAACATTATCACATTTTCATGCCTTGCAGCCTCTGCCCTATGCGCCATGGCCGGCCCTCAGGCCAAATGGGTCACACAGCAACATGATTTCGGTGCATTTGCCGAAGACCTCGGGTCTGTAGAAGCAAAATTCTATCTGGTAAATACGGGTGACGAACCATTAAGTATAATCAAGGCCAGGGCCAACTGCGGCTGCACGGTGCCGAAGTTTACGGAGGGAGAGATCGCTCCGGGCGACACCGCAGTCTTGTCGGTGAGTTATCTGGCGTCAGGCCGACCAGGCAAATTTTCGAAGAAGGTATATGTAAACACATCTGCCGATCCGCGCCTACAACAGACACTTACCATCAGTGGCACAGTGGTGGGCGCTTCGCAGACCATACGCTCCCGCTTCCCTGTAGATGCCGGAGAGCTACAGTTGCGCGACCGCAACGTGGCATTTGGAGAGGTGCTATCAGGCAAGATGAAGAGTGCTTCCATACTCGGATATAACCTGACCACAGAAGATCTTTATCCGGTGGTGGTAGGTATGCCGGACTATATGAAGGTGGCGATCTCCCCCGAAATAGTCCCGCCAGGCGAACAGGTCAATTTTTATTTCACTCTTGACTCATCGAAGTTAACTGAATGGGGTATAAATTCATCTGAATTTGCTTTGATACCTACGGCAGGAGCAGACTCCGTGAAACTGACGTCGTTTGTGATCATGACCGAAAATTTCAATACTCTCACTCCGGGCCAACGCATGAACGCACCGCATATAGCAGTGAATCCACCGCGGATAGACCTTGGAATGATTCCAGCCGATAGCGAACCTACTGAAGTGAAATTCACTATCACAAACACCGGTAATGACCCGCTGCTAATCCGTCGTGTGCAGGCTGTGGATCCGGCCGTGACTAACGTCAAGATTTCATCGAAGAAGATCAAGAAAGGAAAATCGGCCACACTCTCCATGACTGTCAATCCGGCCGAAGCCCAGAACGAAATAGTCAACTGCCGTATCAGTATAATCGCAAACGATCCTGATAATCCGGTGACCGTGATGCGAGTAACTGCTGAACTGACACGATAAAACCAATCAAGACAATATCATGGAACATCCTGAAAATAACGAAGACTACAAGGGCCTCACCGTAAACTCCGGCGTGGCCCAACCACCAGTGGTCAATCCATATCTCACACGGCTGCGCCGCAAGCCAATTCCCTCCGTGAGTGAATTGGTGGAGGGCATTCTCAAAGGCGACGTGACCACATTGTCGCGCGCCGTAACTCTTGTAGAAAGTCTGAATCCCGATCACTATGCGCTCGCGCAGGAAGTGATAGAGAAGTGTCTGCCATATTCAGGCAACTCCCGCCGCGTAGGAATTACCGGTGTGCCAGGAGCGGGCAAGAGTACAAGTATCGACGTGTTTGGTCTTCATGTGCTCAACCGCGGAGGTAAACTCGCGGTACTCGCTATTGATCCATCGAGCGAACGCACCAAAGGCAGTATTCTCGGAGACAAGACCCGCATGGAGAAATTGTCGACCAATCCTGGCGCATTTATCCGTCCGAGCCCATCGGCCGGATCACTCGGCGGCGTGGCACGAAAGACCAGAGAAACCGTTGTGTTGTGTGAGGCAGCAGGCTATGACAATATCTTCATTGAGACCGTAGGTGTGGGTCAAAGTGAGACAGCCGTGCACTCCATGGTTGACTTTTTTCTGCTGATACAGATAGCCGGAGCGGGTGATGAACTACAAGGAATAAAGCGCGGTATCATGGAAATGGCTGATGGCATAGTCATCAACAAGGCCGACGGCGATAATATACACGCAGCCCAGTTAGCACAGGCTCAGTATAGAAGCGCCCTACATTTATTTCCGCCGACAGCATCGGGCTGGAAGCCGGAAGTACTGACTTATTCCGGATATTATGAGCTTGGAATCGCTGAAGTATGGGACATGATAGACCGCTACTTTGACTTCGTGAAAGCTAACGGATATTTTGAAGTCCGACGCAGGCAGCAAGCCAGATACTGGATGCAGGAGACTATTGAAGAACAATTGCGTTCGCACTTCTACAATAATCCGGAGATAGAGGCCTTGCTTGCTGATAGAGAAGCCGCCGTGCTCGCCAATAGACAAAGTTCGTTTACAGCGGCACGCGATGTGCTCAATCTCTATTTTTCAAAATTCAACCCTTCCTGAGCTGCCAGAAGGCGACAGCAGATGCCGCCGCCACATTGAGTGAATCCACTCCGTGAGCCATAGGGATCCGAACCACATAGTCGGCGCTGTCAATAACCTGCCGGGCCAATCCGTCACCTTCGGTGCCGAGCACCAAGGCAAGACGAGGCTCGGCGGCAAGCGCCGGATCATCAATGCTCACGGAATCGTCGGAGAGAGCAAGGGCAGCTATACGGAATCCGCTTTCACGCAATTCATGTAAGTCCGGACTAATCCAGGTCCATGGGACAAGAAACACGGACCCCATCGATACTCTTACTGACCGGCGATTAAGCGGATCGCAGGATGTCGGTGTCAAAGCCACAGCATCCACACCAAGAGCAGCGGCAGACCGGAATATGGCTCCAATATTGGTGGTATCGGTCACACCATCAATCACCGCCACACGCGATGCTCCGACAAGCACATCAGCAGGATCTGTGTCATGCGGACGCTGCATGGCGCACAGGACTCCGCGTGTAAGTTTATATCCGGTAAGCGAAGCAAGCAGTTCGCGTGAACCGGTGTAGACAGGTAGGTCATTGCCAATGCGGTCCACAATGTCAGCGGCATCGCCATCTATGTGTCGGCGCTCACACAGCAGAGATACAGGCTTATAGCCAGAATTAAGCGCAACCCTTATAACTTTAGGACTTTCTGCAATAAACAGAGCCTCGTCAGGATTTACTCTATTGCGGAGCTGAGCTTCCGTGAGCCTTGTGTAAGGATCAAGGCCGGGATAATCGCAGCGGTCTATTTCAATAATGGCCATTATTCTTTCCCTGTGATTTTAATGTGATAATCCATGACAAAATTAAAAAATAACCAGAATGCAAGAGTTGTCTGTAACTTAATTCACTTCGTTTTGACACTGCAACGTATATATAAGAGAAAAAAGTGTAATTTTGCAGTCAATTATGATATGGATAATAGCCGCTTTCATCTCAGCATCACTTCTGGGATTATATGACGCTTGCAAAAAACATTCGTTGAGAAGTAATGCCGTAATACCGGTGCTGTTTCTCAACACGCTATTTTGTAGCCTTATATTCATAGGGCCGATATTGCTGTCGGCCACAGGTATGATCTCTCCAACCTCTTCTCTCTATGTTGAGCCGTGGAATTGGGAGGGCCATCGGTTCATATTACTCAAATCCGTGCTCGTGCTCGGCTCATGGATACTCGGATATTTCGCAATGGCACAGTTGCCACTGACAATAGTCGGTCCGGTCAATGCCACACGTCCAGTCATGACCCTTGTCGGTGCCCTGCTGATCTTCGGCGAGGAACTCAACGCATGGCAATGGGCCGGAGTTGGGCTGGCAATCGTGTCATTTTATCTAATGAGCCGCAGCGGACGAAAGGAGGGTATAAGCTTTGCTCATAACCGATGGATCTATTTCCTTGTTGGTGCGGCTCTGCTGGGTGCGGCGAGCGGACTTTATGACAAATTCCTGATGAGTGCTCCGGAATCGGGAGGGGCAGGACTAGACCGTATGTCGGTACAGGGGTGGTACAATATCTATCAGTGTGTGATGATGGGAATAGTCCTTGCCGTGATATGGTGGCCACGCCGAAGCACAGGCCATCGGTTTGAATGGCGGTGGAGTATCGTTTTTATCAGCCTGTTTCTCACCCTCGCAGATATGGCATATTTCTATGCTCTCACTGTGCCAGGAGCGATGATTGCCGTAGTGTCAATGGTCAGGAGGGGTAGTGTCATCGTGTCGTTTCTGTGTGGCGCGCTCTTTTTCGGTGAAAAAAACATCAGGAGCAAATCTCTTGACTTGCTCCTGGTATTGTTAGGTATGGTTTGTCTCTGGATCGGTACTTACTGAACCGATGTCGCGGCAGGCTCAAGTTGACGGACAAAGTCAGCACCGAAAGCACGACATTGCTCCAGCACATCGGCACCGGGTACCCATAGTGTGCGCAGTCCCTTTCCGATGACTTTGAATCCGGCATCGCCGAGATCCTTGATCAATCTGTCGACGGCCTCTCCGCTCCAGCCATATGAGCCAAAAGCAGAAGCTGATTTGCCGCGGAATTTCATGCCCTTGAGCATTTCAATGATGCCTCCCATAGCGAAGGAATATCCCTGATTAATGGTAGGACAACCAGTCAGTATGGCTTTCGATCGGAACACTTCAGTGATAAGATCGTTCTTATCATGATGTGACACATTAAAAAGCTTGACTTCAACCGAGCTATCAGCCGAGCGTATACCTTTAGCTATCTGTTCGGCCATGATGCGGGTAGAATTCCACATAGTGTCATATAGAATCGTGATCAGGTTTTCCTGATATGCAGCTGACCATTCTTGATATTTCTCAATGATCTGGAACGGATTTTCCTTCCAGATGACACCGTGGCTCGGCGCTATAATGTCAATCTGCAGATTCATGCCAAGAAATTCCTTTACCTTACGTGCAACCAGTGGGCTGAATGGCTGAAGGATATTGGCATAGTACTTTTCGGCTTCATACATGATCTCGGCAGGATTAACTGAGTCGTTAAAGTGAGATTCTGACGCATAGTGCTGGCCGAAGCAGTCATTGGACAGAAGCAGATTATCACCGCTTAAGTAACACATCATGGTGTCAGGCCAATGAAGCATCGGAGCTTCGATGAATGTCAGCGTCGTGTCACCGAGCGACAGAGTGTCGCCGGTCTTGACATTGACGAAGTTCCAATCCTGATGATAGTGACCGCGGATAATTGCTTCACCACGTTTGGTGCAATAAATGGGCACTCCAGGAATCTCACGCATCAGTTCCGGAAGTGCTCCGCTATGGTCCACTTCATTATGGTTCATGATGATATAGTCGATCTGCCGGAGATCAATCACTTCCTTGAGCCGGGCTACAAACTCGCGGTCAAACGGCAACCAGACAGTGTCGACAAGAGCAGTCTTCTTGTCACGTATAAGGTAAGAGTTATAGCTCGATCCATGATGAGTAGATAGTTCGTCACCATGAAACGACGTAAGTTGCCAGTCGGTCTTACCAACCCACTGCACATGTTGAGATACTTTAATACCCATATCTTCTTCCTATTCGTTATGATTTTATTAATTATACAGGCCATCTGCTTCCGGAGGATGCCGATGGCCTGATGATCAAATGTAAGTTTCTACTTTTTCCAATAGTTCCTGTCCGTCCATTTCACCTGTGAAACGGGTCTGTTCGACCCCATCACGATAGATGATAAATGTAGGAACCGAGGTTACACCCAAAGCATCAGATGTCTCCGTGTTCTGATCAATGTCAAGTTGAAATACTTCAGCTCGTCCGGCAAGCAGTTCTTTCACTTCATCTACAACCGGCATCATTTTCCGGCAATGAGGGCACCATGTGCCATAGAATTCCACAAGCACCACACGTGCTTGTCTGGTAAGAGTTTCGTAATCCATTGTGTTGAGAGAGTTTTATTGTTATCGAGTTTTCATCTTAACAACGCCACCGCATCGTCAATGGTTCGGAAACGCCACTCAATTTTCGATCACTTTACCGGTCGCTATGATGTAGGTCAGTCGTGAGTCAAGCAACAATACATTGTATCGCGCAGCGTCACGACTCACGGAGTAGATGCCGTCTGTCTGCTCCTGAGACTCTATGTAATCATAGAGAGGAGAAGGGAAATAATCAAATGCTATGATCTGCGGCAATGTGCCTCCATTGCCGTCGATTGAAGTCCACTTACCCTCCGGATCGAATATCACTGTCGGACCGGAATCAAATATCACCCGGAAGTCGCCTGACGGTAATTTCTCCTTCGACTCAACATAGTTCAACGGGAAATACCGATAGATGAAGTTACGTGCATCTGACGGCAACTTCACATCTCCTTCAGTAGTGTGACAAGAGTGAACAAGCAGTGCGACAGCCACGGCCATAAAGGCCATGAGCCACTTGCGGCACAAACCCGTCATTGCTGATCGAAGTCCATTTCGTCGAATCCGGCCTGATCGAATTCGTCTTCATTGTACTGATCGCTACCATAGAATTCTTCATCAAAATCCTCGGTAGCGGCTTTGGCTGCGATCTTTGCATCGATCTTAGTATCAAATTCAGCCATGTCGACAGTCTGTGACGGAGGGTTACCCATGGAACGGGTACAAACAGGTTCCATCAGATTACGGCCGGTCTCACTCGTCTTCATTTCAATAAAAAAGGAGCGATCGGTCATATAGTCGAATGTGAGTATCAGGCGCTGGCCTTCATCTTCAATCTCATCAGACAAAATGGTTTCGTCCATAAGATAGGCGTCGTCAGACACATCAAATCCCATATCTTCAAGCGTCACCTCACGCTGCTTTTCCCAATTGCCATCGCAAAGGAAGAACGAACAAAGCTGGTTTTTGTCAAAACCTACGCTATCATATATTGCATTGCGCAGATCCAGAAAGGTGGCATCGGCATCGATCTGTATGTCGCGACGGAAGTTATCGACTTCGTCGGAAACTATGCGGAAGTTGAAAATCATATAGTTACGTTTTTACATGAATATTATCGTAGAGTTTTTAGACTGCGAATATAGTAATTTTACCCCGTTAATTTGCAAATTTTTTCACCTTTTTGTTACTTTGCATACAGAATTAAGAAAATTTACTCCCTTTAATCCAGAGAATGAGCAAAAAAATATATTACCGCTATAATCCATCGACCGAGTCATATGACCGGGTTTATCCGTCGCGGCGGAGTCGTGTGTTGACAGCAGCGGGGCATTTCGCCGTCAGCATCCTGCTCGGTGGCGCAGTGTTTTTTGCACTCTCGGAATTGATAGATCTCCCGAAAGAACGCGCACTGCGAGCAGAAAACAGAGAGCTAAGTATGCAGTTGCGCCTGCTGGGCGAGCGGGTGGAGGACGCACAGGAGGTGATGGACATACTTGCTGACAGGGATAATAATTTCTATAGGGTGATGATGCAAGCCGACAGAATCACCGATGCAGAGCGCTTTGCCGGACTGGCACGCGCAACACGCTATGACAAACTCGCATCAATGGCAGACAATCAGCTCGTAAGTACACTAACTGACGGGGTCAACCTGCTTGAACGTAAGATTTACGTACAAACCCTATCGTATGATCACCTGCGCAATCTTGCATCAAACAGGCAAGACCGTTTAGCTCACATACCCGCGATTCTACCTGTAGCGCAGGTACACATGAAGCAGATGGCAAGCGGCTACGGCAAACGCATTGATCCAATCTACGGGACTCCGAAATTTCATGAAGGAATGGACTTTGCTGCAAATATCGGAGTGCCTGTCTATGCCACCGGCAACGGCACTGTCACATTAGCCAAATGGAACTCCGGATATGGCAACTGCGTAGAGATCAGTCACGGATATAACTACATGACGCGATATGCCCATCTATCGGAAATATCAGTAAAAGACGGTCAGCAGGTGAAACGCGGCGATATGATCGGCCGCGTGGGCAATTCCGGCAAAGCTACCGGCCCGCATCTGCACTATGAAGTGCGGCTCAAAGGAGTGGCCCAAAACCCAGTCAACTACTATTTTTACGATCTCTCGCCAGAGGAATACGCCACAATGATTGAACGCGCCGAAAATGCCGGCCATGTCATGGACTGAATCGCTCTGCTTATGGAACTGACTAAAAAGTATTACAAGATCCGTGAAGTGAGCGACATGGTCAATCTGCCGCTCTCCACTCTGCGATATTGGGAGCAGGAATTTGAAAAACTCAAGCCTACGCGCAATGACAAAGGGTCACGTTTCTATACTCCGG
Organism: uncultured Bacteroides sp.; assembly: GCA_964555345.1. GTDB lineage: Bacteria > Bacteroidota > Bacteroidia > Bacteroidales > Muribaculaceae > UBA3263. The sequence continues at coordinate 38,030 of CAZKRV010000001.1, read as the reverse complement.
CCGATGTGGAACTCATCATGCAGATTAAATATCTGCTGCATGACCGCGGCCTGAAGATTGATGCCGCCAAAGCACAACTCGCCCTCGCATCAAATACGGTAGAAAGCAAACAGAAAGCCATCGAACGACTGCGTGAAATACGCGCAACACTCGTGGCCATGCGCGATGCCCTGCATCGGTTAAGATAGAAAAGAGTCGAAATCCGTTAAATCATCATCGTCAACGGAACTACGACTTCGCAATGTCGTTTCGCCGGGAAGATAGAAGTAGCCAAGTTCCGCAGGGTCCTCATCCTCCGGAAACCAGTCAGAATTTTCACCCTCGTGCCTATACAGGCCGAGCGGTGCCCATTCCTCTTCTTCAAAAGGCAAATCATCTACCGACATGATTATTTATATCTGGCCCAACGGATCAAGTCTCGGATATTAGGCTTCTTGCCATACATGAATATGCCGACACGATAGACCTTGGCAGCAAACCATACCATAAATGCTACTGATGCGGCAAGTATAACCAGAGAAAGCACAATTTCCCATGCAGGGATATCGAAAGGTATACGTGCCATCATCACCATAGGAGATGTAAACGGTATCATTGACATCACGACAGCAAATGAGCCATTGGGATCAGCGATCACTGCCATAGAAGCGATAAGCGCGATAATGATTGGAGCCACACCGAGCATCTGCAACTGCGACGCATCCTGAATATTGTCAACTGCGGCACCAATACATGCAAATATCGAAGCATAAATCATATAGCCACCGACAAGGAACAGTAGCAGGAATCCCATGAGTTTAAGTACATAGGCCGGAGTCGTAAACATACCTATGGCTACAGCGAGGTCATTGTCCATAGTCTGTGCAGCTCCAACATTAGCGGCCGCAGCGTCTGCAAGCAGATCGGCAGGGAGTGCCATCGGCAGAACAACGGAGGTCAGTCCCACAAGAATCACCGCCCAGATAGCGATCTGTGTGATAGCCACCAGACCTACACCGACAATCTTACCGACAAGGAGTTGTGTTGGCTTTATAGAAGACACCACAATTTCCAGTACACGGTTATTCTTTTCCTCAATAATCGAATTCATCACCAGTGATCCATACATGAGCAGGAACATGTATAACAAAAAATTGAGAACAGTTCCTATTCCGGAGCTGATGGCCGCAGACTGGCTCTCGCCTTCATCGCCTTCGTCCGTAGTGCGTATGGTCTGCAAAGAAACCGAAGTCTTGACCTCCTCAAGAATTTTGTCAAGATTGTCAATATTATACTCCTTAAGTTTCTCGTTTTCAATAATAGATTCAACCTGCGAGGTGATCGTATTCTCCACACTTATTGACGCAGCATTGGGGGTCAGCAGTTTCAGTCCCGACGGTTTGCGGAGTATGTTACGATCAATCAGGAGGACACCATATATATCTTCGGAGGCCAGCATCTCTTCCTTTGAACCTGTAGCACTGATAAAATGCACTTCATCAGTGTCTTCAAGTTTCGGGAGAACGAATCCGGAGTCATCAAGCACAGCCACTGTCTTATCATCGCCTGAAGCCAACATCATTACAGCCGCAGGCAGCACGCTCAGCAGAAGCATTACTACCGGAACCAATATGGTAGTCAGAATGAAACTCTTTTTCTTGACTCGCTCAAAATATTCACGACCGATTATCAGCGCAGTTTTATTGCTGTTCATTTTTTACAGTTTTTTTGAATCAGTGACAGCCTTAATAAATATATCGTTCATGGTAGGCAGTTTTTCCGCGACACCACGCAGTATTGAATGTTCGTTAACCGCTGTGATAGCATCGCGCAACGCAACATCAGACAGCAGTTTTACTGACACTGTTGTGAGTCCATCGGGACGGGTAATGAATTCATGTTCCTCGACCAGCGGCATCAAGTAAGGAACAAGTGATGCTGTGTCGCCCTCTACAGTAAAGTCATATCGGCCAAGTGCAAACTGGCGCTTGACTTCATCAACAGAACCGCTAAGGATATTTCTTGACTGGTTGATCAACGTGAATCTATCGCAAATCTCTTCAACCGAACTCATATTATGAGTAGAAAAAATCACTGTAGCACCTAAATCACGAAGCCGCAGGATCTCATCTTTAAGTAATTGTGCGTTAAGAGGGTCAAATCCTGAAAATGGTTCATCAAAAATCAGCAATTGGGGCTGATGCAGCACAGTCACGATAAACTGCACTTTCTGTGCCATACCCTTAGACAATTCACTGACTTTTTTATTCCACCAATCTGAAATTCCGAAATGCTCAAACCAGTCTTTCAGGCGCTTCTCTGCTTCACGCTTGTTAAGGCCTTTCAACCTCGCAAAAAACATGGCTTGTTCACCGACCTTCATTTTCTTATAGAGACCTCGTTCCTCCGGGAGATAACCGATGCGATCCACCTCAGCAGCCGTAAGCGGCCTACCGTCGAAAAGCACACGCCCCATATCAGGAGCGGTAATATGGTTAATTATTCGGATAAGAGTGGTCTTTCCGGCACCATTAGGACCAAGAAGGCCATAGATGCTACCTTTTGGAACTTGAAGCGAAACATCTGTCAGTGCCTGATGTCCGGTGTAGCACTTGCTGACGTTTTCTACTGAGAGAATCATGGTGTTATGATAATGATTGCGTGGTTGGCAGTAATATTACTTTACAACTACTTTCTGGGAACGACCAGGTGTGCGCACAATGTAGCAACCACTGGGCAAGTCCACATTCTCAGTCGTGTGACGTAGATCCAGCGATTTCACCAATCGTCCGGTAATTGTATATATTTCAAATCTCACAGTCCGATCACCGTCAAGTGCAGTCAGTTCAAGTCCGCCATCGGTCACTTTGATCTGCGACTGACGGTTTTCAATCTGCTCAACGCCTTTTGGCTCCGAGGCATATGATATGTGTCCGCAATAGCCCGACATGAGAGCTATTGCAACGATTAATATGCGTATATATTGTTTCATAGGTATCTTCTTTTTTACAAAAGTAATCAAATCTTCTGTCAAATCCAAATAATTTCAAAAAATTTAACAGCTTCAGTTCAATCACAGTTAAATAAAAGATTCGTAACTTTGCACTGACTTATGAAACAGCAGATATTATTTTCAGTCATATCGGCCATAATGTCGCTGACGGCATATGCGACTGAACCTGATCAGCCAATAGATACAATCATCTATCAGCTCAATGAGGTAGTCGGGACTCCTAAACGCGGAGTGAGAAAGCTACGTATGGCCACAAATTCCGAAGTGATCTCAGCTTCGGAGCTAAAACGTGCGGCCTGTTGCAACCTCGGAGAAAGTTTCACCACCAATCCGTCAGTTGATGTGAATTATTCCGACGCGGCTACAGGTGCCAGACAGATAAGGTTACTTGGATTGTCAGGTTCATATGTGCAGATGCTGACCGAAAACATTCCGAATTTCCGCGGAGCGGCCGCCCCGTTCGGACTTGGCTATCTCGCCGGGCCATGGATGCAATCCATACAGGTTTCAAAAGGAGCATCGTCGGTCAAGAACGGCTATGAGTCTATAACAGGACAAATCAATGTAGAGATCAAGAAGCCCCAGCGAGATCCATCGTTGTCGGTCAATATGTATTATGACATGATGAACAAACTGGAGGCCAATGTAGATGGCAATCTGCACTTCGGAGAAAATTGGAGTGCCGGGCTGCTGACACATTTTGAAAACGGATTTTCTTCACATGACGGCAACGATGACGGTTTTGCTGATGCCCCCAAAATAAAACAGGCCGCGATAATGCCGCGCATTGCTTACATGGGACGATCATACGTATTTCAAGCCGCAGCAAAATTCATTGACGAGCATAGGTTGAGTGGTCAGATTGGACATCGCCACATGAATGATGCAGCACATGATACCAAACCATATACCATAGATATCGATACCCGCAGATGGGAGGCATTTACAAAAAACGCGTTCATATTTGACCGCGACAATGATGCGAATGTAGCTCTAATTCTGTCCGGATCGCACCATGACCAGAAAGCGGCATATGGATTACGGCTTAACGACATCAGGCAAACAGAGGCTTATGCGTCACTCATGTTTGAGCGTAAATGGAATGATATGCACGCCTTGAGTACAGGTTTATCATTCAATCACGATGGCTACCGTTTCCGCTATAGATTTGATGCTGATGCCGCCATCGGACCAGATTCAAAAAATGAGTATGAAAATGTGGGCGGTGCATATGCACAATACACACTGAGCTTAGATGAAAAGCTGGTGGCTATGGCCGGTATACGCTATGATTACAGCAATGTTTACGGCAGCATGGTGACACCACGCATGCACTTGCGCTATAATCCAATCAACGACATTTCGCTACATGCATCGGCCGGCAAAGGCTATCGCTCGCCCTATCCGCTGGCTGAATATGGTTATCTGCTCGCCTCGTCACGCCAAATAGTCATCAGCAAAGACCTTGACCGCGAAGCCGCCTGGAATTTCGGAATCGGAGCATCGTATGATTTTCGTCCATGGGATAAAAAATTCGGATTATCTGCCGAATATTACTATACTGACTTCAACAACCAACTCATGGCCAATCTTGACCGTGATCCACATGCCGTTTTCATATATTCGTCAAGCGACAGATCCTATTCCAACGCATTGCAGATAGAACTGACAGCAGAACCTACAAACGATATCAATATCTCAGCAGCATGGCGCTTCACAGACGTAAAGGCCAATTATACGGGACATGGGCTGACACAAAAGCCATTGACCTCCCGTCATAAATTTCTGCTCTCGGTAGGTTATTCACCAATGATGGGATTATGGCAATTTGACGTAACTTGTGCAGTCAATGGACCAGGACGTATGCCTACGCCATATGAAATGCCCGGAGGCGAACAGAGCTGGGCAGATCGCTATAGTGCGTTCACTCAGCTAAATGCACAGATTACTCGCAATTTCAAGCATTGGTCCATATATGTGGGCGGAGAGAACTTGACCGACTTCCGACAGAAAAATCCGATAATAGGAGCTTCAGATCCTTGGAGTCCTAATTTTGATGCCACAATGGTCTACGGACCAATACAAGGCATAATGATCTATGCCGGATTTCGTTTTAATATCACAAAGTATATATGATCACAATCAACAAAAAGATATGAAAAGAATCATTACCGTTTTTTGTTCAGCGCTTCTGCTACTTAGTAGTGGTACGACCGTAATTTCAGCCAAGAAGGTGAAATCAGAACCAGAAGTAGCAGTCTACACTCTTTCGCCGAAAATGACATGTGCCAACTGCGAAAACAAAATAAAAACCAATCTCCGCTTTGAAAAAGGAGTGAAAGAGATCAGGACTGATTTGAAGTCGCAGACCGTGACTGTGAAATATGACGCGGAGAAAACAGACAAGCAGAAGATAACAGCCGCTTTTAAGAAAATAGGCTACACGGCTACAGAATCAGCTATCGAAGAAGCAAAGCAGTGAAGTATGTCATCAACAGCTGACAGACAGGGAGGAACGCATATATTGCGCTCTCTGTTTCTTACGTTCGCAAAGATCGGAGCTTTCACTTTCGGTGGAGGCTGGGCAATGATCGCCATAATGGAGAAAGAGATCGTCAATAAGCATGCATGGCTCAGTAAGGAAGAATTTTTGGATCAGCTCGCTGTGGCTCAGGCTATGCCCGGCATCCTCGCCGTCAATATATCAGTTGCTGTAGGCGACAAGATACGTGGTGGAATAGGGAGCCTGTGCGCGGCTCTCGGCACCATTTTGCCGTCGTTCTGTATAATTCTGGCGATTGCCATATTTCTGACTCCTGATATAATCAAGAATGACCCCATCGTGAGCAAAGTGTTTATGGGCATACGTCCTGCCGTAGTGGCATTGATCGTGGCCCCGGTGTTTACGACAGCCAGATCTGCCGGTATCAGCTGGCGCACGGCCTGGATTCCAATCTGTGCAGCATTGCTGATATGGTCAGGTATACCGTATATATCCAACCCGATCCTTTATGTGATACTTGGCGCTTTCGGGGGCTGGTTATGGTATGGGCGCCGATTTGCGCTTGAAGCGAAGAAAGGAGTGGAAGACAAATGATCTACCTGCGCCTTATATGGTCATACTTAAAAATCGGTCTATTCGGTTTTGGCGGCGGTTACGCCATGCTTTCGCTGATAGAGCGAGAAGTCGTTGGCAACGGCTGGATCACATCTACTATGTTTACTGATATAGTAGCAATATCGCAGATGACCCCCGGTCCTATAGGAATAAACTCCGCTACATATATAGGCTATGTAGCTCCAGGGACTGTAGATCCTTCATTCTCGTCACCATTTTGGGGACTCTTCGGATCGATCATTTGTACACTGACAGTGGTTGTCCCATCATATCTACTTGTGCTATATACAAGTCACTATGTAGCCAGACATAAGGAAAGTGCTGTCATACGCGGTATTTTCGCCGGCCTCCGTCCCGTCACCGTCGGCCTGATAGCATCGGCTGCACTACTGCTGATGAACGGAGACAATTTCGGCACGACAGAACCTCAGCTTATCAAGAGCATCAGCCTATGTGTTGCTGCATTTGTAGCTGTGTATTTTGCAAAAATCCACCCGATCCTTGTGATCTGTGCCGCTGGTATTGCCGGGTATTTCATATTCTAACAGCTCTATGGACTATAAACAGACAATCGAATATCTATTTACCCAGACTCCAGTTTTTCAGCGAGACGGAGCTTCGGCCTATAAACCTGGTCTTGACACAGCCCGCAAACTTGCCGCCGCATTTGGCAATCCGCAAGACAGTTTTCGCACAATTCATGTGGCAGGTACCAACGGGAAAGGCTCCACAGCCCACACGCTCGCCGCAGTACTAAGCAGCGCCGGATTACGTACAGGGCTATATACATCGCCCCACCTGACGGACTTCCGCGAGCGTATCAGAGTCGATGGGCACATGGTCTCCAAAGAATTTGTAACTGCCTTTGTTGAAAAGTATCTTCAGCATGAAGATCTCACGGCCCTACATCCATCATTCTTTGAACTTACCACAATCATGGCTTTCGAATGGTTCCGGCAACAAAAGGTTGACATCGCAGTCATCGAAGTGGGACTTGGCGGACGTCTTGACACAACAAATATCATCACTCCAGAGCTTAGCATCATCACCAACATATCACTTGACCACACTGCTCTGCTTGGCGATTCGCACGAAGCGGTGGCATCGGAAAAGGCCGGAATCATCAAACCAGGAGTGCCTGTGGTTATCGGGAATTCAAATAATCCGGCTGTTCGCTCTGTTTTTGAGAAAAAAGCGGCTTCGGTTTCCGCTCCATTATATTATGCCGAAATGCCAGAAATCAGTCTTGATGCCGATGGCAGATGGATATATGACGGCTGGATTCATGGAGAACTTCGAGGTGAATTCCAACCATATAATGCCGCCACGGTGTTGACAGCTCTGAAGGTGCTGAATCTGCCGGAAGTTACACGCGAATCCATTGACCGAGGTTTCGCCAACGTAGAAGAATTCACCGGACTGCGCGGCCGTTTGTCTGAACTAAAAGGGGAAAAATGTCATGTGGTCTATGATACCGGCCACAATCCCGGGGCATGGGAATATCTCGGTCCATATCTGGCAAAAGTAAAGGCAACACGTAAACTAATCGTGATAGGCTTTGCCGCCGATAAGGACGTCAACTCAATACTTGATATGATGCCACATGATGCTAAGTATATCTTTACCAAACCAAGCGGAAACCGAGGTTTAGACGCTGAAATATTGGCTGAGATGGCGTCTGCTCACGGACTGCATGGGCGCAGCAACAACAACGTGGCAGAAGCGGTAAACGAAGCAATAGAATCAGCCGGAAACGACGGGTTTGTATTCGTTGGCGGCAGTAATTTCGTAGTGGCAGATCTACTTACTTCACGAGGGCTATGAGTGAATCATAGCCACGGCGGAAATATGACCTGATCATCTCCGACGGTCTGAGTACAATATCATCACACAACACGACATCGACATCCATCTGGACCATCCCTGATTTCTTACTTTCAGCAGTGCGTCCACATTGCCGCTCATATTCTTTACCTTTGGCGGTCATTGCTTCCGGTGTCAAATCAGAACTGACCATAGCCACCATATTGGAATAGTCAGGTCCTATTCCACTTAATGGAGCTGAGGAATAGATCTCGGAGGTCACAACATCGTCAAATTCACGGCGCAACCATTCGGCAGCCTTGGCAAGGCGGACCGGGCTGTCGGTTGCATTTGACCCAATGCTGAGAGTATAGCGGTTCATTGGTTCTGATCCACACCTTTTAGAGTAAGCGCTATGCGACCTCGGTCATAATCCACTTCCATCACACGTGCACGCACCGGTTGGTCAATTTTAACGACATCTGACGGCGATGATACAAATGCATCGCTCAGTTGCGATATGTGTATGAGTCCGTTCTCCTTTATGCCGAGATCTACAAAAGCCCCGAATGCAGTAAGGTTGTTGATCTTACCTTCTACTATCATATCTGGGCGCAAATCACGTATGCTTTCCAATTCAGTGTTTAAAGCCGGAGAATCAGCCGTGGCACGCGGATCACGACCAGGCTTCTCCAGTTCCTGAATGATCAGATCAAGAGTAGGAAGACCTACCATCTTGCTTATGTAATTGGCCGGCTCTATCTTTTCGATAAGACGGTGATTGTTAATCAAGTTTGCAGTGGAGCAATGCAAATCGGCAGCCATAGCCTCAACGATGTCATAGCTTTCAGGATGGATAGCAGTATTGTCGAGAGGATTGTCTGCTCCAGGAATCCGGAGGAAGCCGGCACATTGCTGGAATGCCTTCTCGCCCATGCGATTCACATTCATCAGTTCCGCACGAGAACGGAAGTTACCATTGGCACGACGATATTCCACAATATTACGAGCAAGCGACGGTCCGATGCCACTAACATAACTCAGCAAAGCACTTGATGCGGTGTTAACATTGATACCGACTGAGTTAACGCATGACTCCACCGTGAAATCAAGAGCAGACTTCAGGCTGTTTTGATCCACGTCGTGCTGATATTGCCCCACGCCTATGCTCTTAGGATCTATTTTAACAAGTTCAGCTAACGGATCAAGCAGACGACGGCCTATCGACACGGCACCACGCACTGTCAGGTCAAGATCGGGAAACTCTTCACGAGCAATTTCCGATGCTGAGTAGACCGATGCGCCATCTTCATTGACCATCACAAGCTGAACCGGTCTGGGATAACGCAACTGACTAAGGAATTTATTGGTCTCACGTCCAGCCGTGCCATTGCCTATAGCTATGACATCAATGCTGAAATGATCAACCATAGCACAGATGGTATAGGTAGCTCCATGGAAATCATTTGTGGGTGGAGTAGGGTAGATGACATCATGAGCGAGCAGATTACCCTGTTCATCAAGACACACTACCTTACAACCGCTGCGGAAACCGGGATCAATGCCCATGACTCTTCGTCCGAACATCGGAGGAGCAAGCAGCAGTTGACGAACATTTTCGGCAAAAAGATCAATTGCTGCCTTATCGGCTCGTTCCTTTGCAGTGGCAGCCACTTCGTTTTCAATAGAAGGACGTAGGAGCCGACGATAACCATCACGCACCGCATCTTTCACCAAGGCTGCACACGCATCGGTAGCTGCGGATTTCACAAAGAAACGACACAATCGTTCGATCATTTCATCATCTTCAATGCCGATGCTGACTTTAAGGATTCCAGCCTCTTCTCCTCGACGTATCGCTAAATATCGGTGAGATGCGCAAAGGCGAAGCGGTTGTGAGAAATCATAGTAATTGGCATATTGCGCCTCCGGATCGTCAGCTTTCGGAGCCTTTTTGGAAGTAATGACAGCACTTCTAACGAACCGTGCACGCACCATCGCCCGCACTTTTTCATTTTCACTGATCCATTCGGCCAATATATCCGAAGCTCCTGCTAAAGCTTCGGCCGCATCAGTTACTTCTCCACCAACATATTTCTTAGACGCACGCTCCGGATTGTCGAGAGTTTGTGCCATTATCTGGCGAGCGAGTGGCTCTAACCCGCGCTCACGTGCCTGCTCGGCTCTGGTACGCCGCTTAGGTTTGTAGGGTAGGAAAATGTCTTCAAGCGTAGCTGGGTCAAGAGTGGCTTCTATCTTCGCAGCCATCTCCGGAGTGAGCGCACCGGCCTCCTTTATAACTGACACCACATATTCCCTACGTTTAAGATACTCTCGCAGTGCCTCAAGCCTGGTCTTTATAGTAAAAATGACCGTTTCATCGAGTTCACCAGTAGCTTCCTTACGATAACGGGCTATAAATGGCACTGTTGAGCCATCATCAAGCAATTTGATTGTGGCATTGACAAATTTTCGGGGAATATTGAGTTCGCCTCCGATAATTGATGGAAGATCAGTTGATGGAATTCTCACGGTTTAAATACTGGGAAGTTCGTGGAGTGATAGTGAAAAGAGTTATTTCAGGAGTAGCACCAAGTCTCATCGGTATGCCTACGGTTCCAGCTCCTATATTTACATATAGAGGACGTAATGAATCTGTATTGTTATATAGTCCGCCCCATGTGGGATAACGCCATACTGCGGGACTTAGGCCGCAGACCTCCATCTGCATGGCATGGGTGTGGCCACTTAA
>CAZKRV010000001.1:0-27265 GCA_964555345.1 uncultured Bacteroides sp. | reverse complement strand
TTAAGTCTATGCCGTCCAAACAATAGAGGAATCGACGCAAAAAGGTCGATTATGATATATATTAATTTTCCGGCATAAACCGTCAGGTAAATGAACAGCATCCACATTTGGAACTGCAGAAGCGCATTTGAATCGTCACGTTTCGGCAAGCAGAGAAATATGGCTATATACGCTAAAAAGAAAGCGCCCTGCCACAACTGGAATCTCGCCACATTTGGCGATTTGCACCGCTTTCGTGCAATGGCCGACAGATAGTAGTCAATGGCTACTTGAGCCAACATGACGATAAGAGCGAGAGCGATCGGAAACCGCATATATTCAGACCTTAAGTTTGTTGCGGAGAGGATTGGCATACATTGTAAGCATCATCTTGCGCATGAATGCAGTTTCCTCCGGGGTGAGATCCTCGATTTCAACTTTGGCGAGCTGAGAGTTGATGTATCTGTTGACTTTTTCTACATCTTCAGTCGTATATTTGTCAACAAACAACGGTTTATCTTCTATCTCGTCATATGCGATATAATTGATCGGATATAGCTTATAGTGGCTGTGTATTGCCTCGTCTATCATTGCGCATATCGCGGATATGGCCTCCGCACGGTCAGCATCAGGACTGATCGTAGCCTCAATCTTCGGATTAAGAGGCTCCGTCAAAGCGAAATGTACCCGACCTTTATTTTGCAGAAGCCCTGTTTCCATCGACAACAAATCGTCACGCTGGCTCTTCTTGAAGTCGGGATTGCGACGTTTCATCAAAAATTCACGGGCTTTCAGGTAATCGTTAGGATCATATTCATAGCTGATAGCCACCGGCATGAGATTAATTGTGCGTATATGGTCAAGGAATGTTGATCCCGGCCCTTCAAGGCCAAGCATCTTTATCAAACTCTCCTGAGTACGATCGTTAGAATCTTTCGCACGACCTTCACGATGGGCTATCCATACGCTCTTATCCTTGTTATTGATTGCGTAATGAATATAGGCAGATAGAGTTTTAGCTGCATTCAGTGCCTCACGCATACCAGTGTCACGCTTTACGACAAAACTGCCATTAATTCTGACAAGGTCGTCGATCCAAGGATAAATCAGCAGATTATTGCCAATCGCGACCTCACTTGTAGCGAAGCCATGACGCATCAGACATAAATTAAGAAATGATGCGTCCAGCACGATGTCGCGATGATTGGATATAAGAGTATAGGCCTGTCCTTTAGAATAATTCTCTATACCTTCGCACGTGATACCTTCCGTGGTCATGGCCGCCAGTTTTTCAAGAAACGGTCGCATCACACCCTGTTGAAATTCTTGCTGAGTGCGCAGCGAAACAAGTTTTTCAGCAAAAACCGGATAATCCACATCCGGCAGGACCCATTTAACTGCGTGTTCAAAACCCGGCTCAGTCACAAGCCTGGCCATATGTTCATGGAATTTATCACCCTCAAACGGGGCTATATCGCTAAAGTCTATTTCAGTCATTTTATCAAATTCGTGAAACGTAGAGTGAAAAATCACCCCAAAGTTACGATTTTTTTTTCAATTGCCCTTCCTTAGACAGTATTTTTTATACTTGACGCTTTAAAGAAAGCGCCCCACTGCGGAGTGAAGCGCTTTCTTTCGAGGTCCCTAGCAGAATCGAACTGCTGTAAACGGTTTTGCAGACCGGTGCCTAACCACTCGGCCAAGGAACCATATGTGGTTGTTTTACGTGTGCAAAGTTACGGCGAAGTTTTGATATTTGCAAGACTTCGCCGTAATTTTTTTATTCTGCGATCAACAGATAAAAGTTTTTCTTACCGCGCTGCACGAGTATATATTTGTTATCCAACAGCATATCAGCCGTAGCAAATGCATTGGCATCGGTAAGTTTTTCCTTATTGACACTCACACCGCCACCCTGAACCATCTTGCGGAATTCACCTTTCGATGGAAATACTGCAGCCATAGGCTCAGTCAGCAGATCTGCCATTCGTGTCTCACCGCTAATAACCGCTTCACGGCTCACAGTGAAACGTGGCACACCATCCATAATATCAAGCAAAGTAGCTTCATCAAGTTTACGGAGTGCCTCTGTAGCCTTAGGATTAAAGAGTATCTGTGAAGCTTCCACAGCCGCCTGATAATCGGCTTCAGAGTGTACCATGGTGGTAATTTCCTGAGCTAAACGCTTTTGAAGTGGACGCTGACCGGGATCGGCTTTCTGAGCTTCAATAAGTGCTTCGATCTCTTCACGGGTTAGTGTAGTGAAGATCTTTATATATTTTTCGGCATCAGCATCAGTCACATTCAGCCAGAACTGATAGAATTTATATGGCGACGTATAACGACGATCCAGCCAAACATTACCGCTCTCTGTCTTTCCAAATTTGCCACCATCAGCTTTGGTGATAAGCGGGCAGGTAAGTGCAAATGCCTCTCCTCCTTCTGTTCGACGTATTAGTTCGGTACCCGTAGTGATATTACCCCATTGGTCGGAACCACCAAGTTGCAGACGGCAGTTTTTATTCCTATATAGATAGAGGTAATCATAGCCCTGAAGCAACTGGTAGGAGAATTCGGTAAACGACATACCTTGCTGGCTTTCACCGCTGAGGCGTTTTTTTACTGAATCCTTAGCCATCATATAGTTTACTGTGATATGCTTACCGATATCACGGATAAAGTTCAGAAAACCATAGTCCTTCATCCAGTCATAATTGTTGACCAGTTCGGCGGCGTTTGGCGCGTCGGAATCAAAGTCAAGGAAGCGGGCTAGCTGAGCTTTAATAGCCTCCTGATTATGACGCAATGTGACCTCATCAATGAGTTTACGCTCCTGACTCTTCATCGACGGGTCGCCGATCATGCCGGTGGCTCCGCCCACAAGTGCCAGAGGCTTGTGGCCCGAACGCTGGAAGTGTTTGAGCATCATTACTCCGACCAAATGGCCGATATGCAATGAATCAGCGGTTGGATCTATGCCGAGATAGGCCGTAGCCATCCCTTTTTTAAGCTCTTCCTCAGTGCCGGGCATTACCGAATGAATCATGCCTCGCCAGGTGAGTTCTTCAATAAAATCCATTTTCAAATTATGAATTTAAATAGTGTTTGCTTGATTAATTGGCAGCGAAATTACTAAAAAAACGCCACATGGCCAAAAACTTTTAAAATAATGGGGGCCAACAGAGCGGTGAGAAGCCCATTTAGAGTTAGGCCAAGAGAGGAAAACGCGCCATAACGCATACCATAACGCTCTATAGCAGCAGCGGTGCCTACGGCATGCGAGGCCGTCCCGACCGACAGCCCACCGGCTATCGGACTCTTTATGCGGCTAAGGCGGATCATCTGGAATCCTGCCATACCCCCGAATATACCTGTACATACCACTACGGCCGCGGTCAACGAAGGTATTCCACCGACAGTTGAGGATATTTCCATGGCTATCGGCGTAGTTACTGCTTTGGGAGCCAACGATAGCACAACCTCTTGAGAGGCACCAAACATACGGGCCACAACCACAACCGATACCACTCCAGCCACACAACCAGCCAGTTCGGCCAGCAGCAAAGGCATTAGTTGCCGACGAATATTTTCAAGTTGCCTATAAAGCGGCACCCCGAGCGCCACTACTGCCGGTTTGAGCCAGAATTCAATGAAATCGCCGCCTTCAGCATAAGTATCTGGCGAAATACCTGTACTGAGTAACACACAAATTATTACTACTATCGACACAAGGATAGGGTGCAGCAATGCCACTCCGGTACGTCTTTGCAACTGCTTTGCGCCAAGAAATACGACAAATGTCAGTGCTATAAGAAAATACTTATTTTGTAAATATTCCATGACGTTTCCGCATCTTACGACGGCGACACAACTGATGTGTCTGGCCGGTCACACATATTATAATAAAGGTGCTAACCACAGTAGCCATCATTATAGGTAACCATTCCTGTGATATGATTCCGAAACAACGCATTACTCCGACTCCGGCAGGTACAAAAAAGAATCCGAGGTTCCTTACTAAAAAATCAGCGGTTTTATCAACCCAATGCAGTTTGACTATGCCGGTTTTCAGCGCAATAGCCAACGAAATCATACCTATGATACTTGACGGCACAGGCACTCCGGTTAGCCATACCACCAGCTCTCCGAATGCCAGAAATGCAAATAGCACTGCACATTGCAGAATCATACGTTTTCAACAATTGGTTTATTAAATTTGACTGCAAAATTAACCAAAACTCAGCACATATAAAAAGAAAAAGAGCACCCGGGGTAGGGGTACTCTTATTCAGAGACGTGAAAAAGATATTATTTGGAAGCGAAGTGCTCGCGTAGTTTAGCCTCCAGCACATCAGCTTGGTGAAGTCCTGATGCGCGCCAAACAGGTTCGCCAGCTTTAAACACGATTAAAGTTGGCACAGACTGTACGCGATAACGCGAAGAAATTTCCTGATTTTGGTCAACGTCGATTTTCAAGATATTGGCATCGTCACCAACAGCGGCTTTAACTTTTTCAAGAATCGGGCTTTGCATTTTGCAAGGGCCGCACCATGTTGCATAAAAATCTACAAGAGTCGGCTTCTCACCACTAATAATTTTGTTGAATTCGTCCATAATCACATTCATTTAGTTTGAGGGTTTAACTTTCACTGATTATAACCATTACAAGCCCCGGTTGGTTCATCAGCCGCAGCGGAAGTTAACATAATATCAATTATGAGTAAACCTGTTCTAAATGATGACACGGTCATCGGACCAACTTCATGCAGTTCGGCTCAAGCACGATCTTTCGAGCTTTATATAAATAACCAACAGCTTTTTTGAAATCTTTCTTGCTGCATCCAAGCAGAGATGCAATCTCATCTGGCGAGGATTTATCAGTCAATCCGGTTACCCCGCCATGAGCTTCCATCAGCCTTATCAGTTTATCAGCCACTGTATGGGCACGTTCTCCATTGCTTTCCTTGAGAGTCACGTCTATCTTTCCATCTTCACGCACCTTTTTCACATATGCCGTGATTTTAGAACCGATCTCAGGATGATCAATGAGTTCATCGGCATAAAGCATACCAGCAAATAGATTGTCAACGATTACTTTATATCCGATATCAGTACGCTGCCAAACTAAAGCCTCTACAGCGTCTTTCATCCGGTAATCCGGAAATGTATTGCCCAGAAATTTTTCAATCTTCGACGAAGCCACAATCCGTTTAGTTGCATAGTCCAGATATACGTAAACAAGATATACCTTATCTTTATACATCTTGTCTTTCTGTTCATTAAATGGGCACAGCAGATCTTTAGGTAACCCCCAATCCAAAAATGCACCAACTCTGGGATGAATGTCTGTCACTCTCAAAAATCCAAATTGCCCCACACTAAGTGATGGCTTATCAGTCGTAGCGATCAGTCTATCTTCAGAATCAGTATAAACAAACACGTTAAGCACATCTCCAGGGACAGGAGGTTCAGATAGATACCTTGACGGTATAAGTATTTCCACTCCGTTGCCACCATCAAGATAAGCGCCAAAATCAGTCAGTCTATTAACTTTCAGCTGGTTGTATTGTCCTATTTTTACCATTATTCTGCTTGTTATGCCTATGCAAAGGTAAGTTATAGCATTATATTAAACAAAAAATAGCGCAATTTTATATGCTCCCCTACCCTAAAATATCAGTTTTTCAATTATATAGATACCTGTGCCGGCCAAATAGCCTATAAAAGCAAGCCACGAAAAGTTTTTAAGGTACCAGCCGAAAGACATACGCTCAAGCCCCATAGCGATCACACCCGAGGCAGAACCGATGATGAGAATCGAACCTCCGACACCGGCACAATAGCTCAGAAGTTCCCAGAATGTACCGTCGACCACGAAATTGGCTGCATATCCTGTTGCAGCAACATCTGCCACAGGATACATACCGATAGAAGCTGCGACGAGAGGCACATTGTCTACAATCGACGACAATGTGCCGAGCAGCAAATTGATCGCATACACATTATGTATATTGTCATCAAGAGCAGTAGCAATTGTTGAGAGTATTCCGGAAACCTGAAGGACTGCCACAGCCATCAATATGCCGAGGAAAAAGAGTATCGACGGCATATCTACCCTTGCTATCACCTTCGGAATACGGTGCTGTTGAGCCTTTTCAAGCATATTTTTAGAATTGTAGAATATTTCGGTAAAAGTCCAGAGTATACCCAACACTAACAATATTCCGATAAAAGGAGGCAGATGGGTTATGGATTTAAACACAGGCACAAACACCAATCCGCCTACCCCAAGAAAGAACATGGCGTTTTGTTCGCCTCGCGTGATTGATAGGTCAGGTGCGGCAAACGGCAACGCCGGAGGGAGATCTCCGTTAAGCCTACGTGACACAAAATAAACCGGAATCACCATGCTCACCAATGATGGTAACAATACATAACTAAGCAGGGCTGGTGCTGTCACATTTCCTTTGACCCAAAGCATGATGGTAGTAACATCACCGATCGGCGACCAAGCTCCACCGCTATTGGCAGCTATGACTATAGAAGCGACATACAGCCAGCGCTCTTTTTGGTGCGCAATCAGTTTTCGCAGCAGCATCACCATGACTATAGTAGTGGTGAGATTATCAAGTATAGCTGACATGAAAAATGTGGTGAAAGCGATGATCCATAGCAAACGGCGTTTGCGACGTGTGGTTATACGCTCTGTGATTATGCGGAAACCACCGTGCACATCAATCAATTCCACGATAGTCATAGCTCCAAGCAGGAAAAACAAAGTCTGTGTGATTTCACCCATCTGCTCAATAATATTCACATTAAGCACATACTCCATTGTCTGCTTGGCCAGAGGTAGATTCTGCAACGAGGGATTGTCAGCAAGGAAACGCTGGAAGTGTTCCGCCGAAGCTATCGGCACTATATCGTGTGCACCAAACGCATATAGACACCACATAACCATGCCAAGAAGCAGGGCCGTGGCAGTCTTGTCAACTTTGAGAGGATGTTCGAGGGCTATGCAGAGATAGCCTAAAAAGAATACGATCAGCAGACAGGTCAGCATGATATTTGATTATAGGTTAGATCTGGCTCTTGTTTTTGCGAGCACAAAATTACAAAAAAATCATATATCGTGATGAGATGTCAGTCTATTTTTGCCGAGTTTAATAGAAAAAGTGTTAACTTTGCACCATGTTAAAAACCTATCATTACGGATCAGCTTTTACACTTGAAAGCGGTTTCACTCTACCGGAGCTTGACATCGCCTATCATACTTTTGGCACCATCGCTCCTGATGGAAGTAACGTTGTATGGGTATGTCACGCATTGACAGCTAATTCCGATGTCGATGATTGGTGGCGCGATACTGTGACTACCGGACGTTTTCTAGATCCTGCCAAATATTTTGTTATCTGCGCCAATGTGCTTGGCTCATGCTACGGTACAACCGGCCCATTGTCGACAAATCCCGTCACCGGACAACCCTATTATGGTGATTTCCCTAAATTCACCATACGGGATATTGTCAATGTGCATCGAATATTGGCATCTGCTCTCGGCATAAATCATGCAAAAATGCTGATAGGTTCATCGCTCGGCGGCTTCCAATGCATGGAGTGGGCCTTGATTGATCCTGATTTTGCTGAAAATGTAGTATTAATCGCCACAACTCCCGAAACCAAACCGTGGGCCGCAGCTTTCAACGAAAGCCAACGCATGGCTATAGACACCGATCCCACATTTGGTGAACGCACTCCTGAAGCCGGTCTCCGCGGCATGGGAGTCGCCCGTTCGCTCGCACTGCTCAGCTACCGTGGTCCTGCGGCATACGATATCACTCAAATTGAACGTGAAGAACTGCCAGACGGATACCCATTTGCCAGAAGAGTACACACATATCAGCGTCATCAGGGCAAAAAACTGATGGATCGCTTCAATGCCTACTCATATTATAGACTCAGTCAGGCCGTCGATTCTCATAATGTAGGCCGTGGCCGTGGTTCCATACCAGAGGCTCTCTCTCGTTTTAAATCCCGTGCGCTTATAGTCGCTATCTCTTCAGATATACTCTTTCCACCGTCGGATCATATGCCACTTGCCGAATCAATTCCAGGAGCTGAATTCCATGTGATTGATTCCGATTTTGGTCATGACGGCTTCCTGCTTGAAAACGAAAAGCTCAATACCCTGATAAACAATTTCCTTAATCACAAATGAAAACAAAGAAAATCAATATAGGCCTCTTTGGCTTCGGAACCGTAGGCCGCGGTCTATTCGAACTGCTTGAGACAACCCGTCCAGCTGATGTGACTCTAACCCGCATCTGTGTCAGACATGCCGATAAAGATCGTGGGGTAAAAGCGGATTTCACTACTGATCCTGAAGAAATATTCTCTGACACTACAATCAACTGTATTGTCGAACTCATTGATGATGCCGAAGCGAGCTATCATATTGTCAAACGCGCTCTCACAGAAGGCAAAACTGTTGTATCAGGCAACAAAAAGATGCTGGGACGTCACATAGAGGAACTGATTGAGCTTCAGGCTGCAACCGGCAGCACCCTTCTTTATGATGCTTCTGCATGCGGCAGTATCCCAGTGATCCGTAATCTCGAAGAATATTATGACAATGATCTGCTGATCTCAGTAAAAGGAATCCTTAATGGTTCATCGAACTATATTCTCACCAAGATTTTCAATCATGGTATGAATTATGCCGACGCACTACGTCTGGCCCAGGAAGCCGGGTTTGCAGAAAGCGACCCTACCCTTGACGTAGACGGCTGGGATTCACTCTACAAGCTGATAATAATAACCGTACACGCATTCGGTACATATGTGAATCCTGAACGCATATTCACATACGGCATCTCTTCACTCAACGACCACGACATACGTTTTGCAAAAGAAAAAGGCCGGAGAATCAAACTCGTGGCCCACGTCGAAAAGTTGCCTGGTAACCGCATCACCATGTGCGTTATGCCTCAGCTTATATCGACTAACAAATACATCTATTCTGTTGATGACGAATTTAACGGTGTAGTGATCAAAGGTCTTTACTACGACAAGCAGTTCATGTTTGGCCGTGGAGCCGGCGGTCACCCTACCGGTTCGGCTATATTGAGTGATATCACCGCTTGTCTTTACGATTATAAATACGAATACAAGAAGCGTCACTCAGGCCCTATGCCTGAATTCACTGATGATGTAACTTTCCGTATATACTGCCGCTACAATTCGCCTATTGATCTCGAGGTGCTGCCATTCTCCGAAATATTCGAGAGCTATAAATCTCCGGATTTCAACTACGTGGTCGGACTCACCTCTCTCAGAGCACTCACGACGGCCGCCTCCGAACTGAGACGCCGAGGCATATTTGTCGCAGCCTACCCCAACGACTGAGCAATTACCTGTCATTATCCTATACCTTTTTATCCTCATGAGCATCAAGAACTCACTCCTGTGTGCCGCAATCGGTCTGGTTTCAGTCTGTTCTCCGGCCGCACTTTTTGCTGAAATCAACAGCAAGCCGTTTACCGTGCCTGAAATCCGTCAGTGGAAAGGTGGAGAAGGTCGCTTCACGCCAGACCGGTCTTCACGTATCGTCTACACTGGCAAAGATCCTCGACTTGCCGATATAGCCCAGCGCCTGAGTCAGGACTATACCACTATTTCAGGCACAGAACTCCCTGCCGTAGCAGACAAGAAAGGACGCGCCGGCGATATCCGTCTCGTACTGAAGCCTGACAAAAAGGCCAACAAAGAAAAATATACGCTCAATATTGATAAAAATGGTGTAACCATTACGGCACCAACAGCCGATGCGCTGATATGGGGTGCCAATACACTGCTTCAACTCACTGAGCAGAGTGATGATCTTTCGCTGCCATATGGCATTGCCACTGACTATCCGGATTTCTCATTTCGAGGATTCATGATTGATTGTGGACGCAAATACATCCCGATGAGCTATCTCTATGCGCTGGTCGATGCCATGTCGTATTATAAAATGAACGTGTTGCACGTACACCTAAACGACAATGGTTTCAAATACTTTTTCGATGATGATTGGGACAAGACTCAGGCTGCGTTCCGCATGGAAAGTGAGACATTCCCGGAGCTTACTGCACGCGATGGATCATACTCCAAGCAGGAATTCCGCGATTTCATCAATTATGCAGCCGGACGTGGAGTTGAGATTATCCCTGAAATCGATTTCCCAGCCCACTCATTGGCTTTTACTCGCCTCATTCCGGAAATAGCAAGCTCTGGAGCAAACGGACGCGACCATCTTGACATCACTAACCCAAAGACCTTTGAATTCTTGGACGCGCTCCTCAAAGAATATCTTGAAGGACCGGATCCAGTCTTCTCCGGAAAGCGCTTCCATATTGGCACTGACGAATATCAGGGTGATTCTATCGCGATGGAAAACTTCCGTGCATTTACCGATCGCTATATCAAATACGCTGAATCCTTCGATAAAGAACCTTGCATATGGGGATCCTTGACTCATGCCAAAGGCCAGACACCGGTCAAGGTTGACAACGTGCTCATGTATGGCTGGAGCAACGGATATGCAAACCCCTCCGATATGATCGACCTTGGATATAAGATGGTATCGATCCCTGACGGATATGTCTACATCGTACCATCCGCCGGATATTATTACGATTACCTTAATACCCGTATGCTATATGACAACTGGACCCCTGCAAACATAGGAGGAACAGTTTTCGAAGGCGACAAAGCCAAGCAGATCGAAGGCGGTGCTTTCGCTGTATGGAATGACCATCCAAATAACGGACTCACCGTGAAGGATATTCACCACCGCGTGATGGACGCGCTACCCACCATGGCCACCAAGACATGGGACGGCGCAGATGTAACCGTACCTTATGATGAATTCCGCACCCGTTCACTTGCACTTAGTGAGGCTCCTGGTCTCAACTATCTTAGCCGTTATGGCTCTGAACCCGGCACCGTGATCCTCGAACAGGCATTAGTTACTCCCGGTTCTACCCTTCCTATCCCCGAAATCGGCTATGACTACACTGTTGAATTCACCATTGATGGCGCTAAGGAATCGAAAGGCACCGTGCTTTTCGAAAGTCCTGAGGCTACTTTCTGGATCAGCGATCCGATCAGTGGCCGCATGGGCTTCAGCCGAGAAGATAAGCTCATTACTTTCCGTCAAGACGTGCGTCCGGACGAGAAACTCAACGTGAAGGTAACTGGTAACAACAAAGGCACTCAGCTCTATGTCAACGGCAAACTTGTCGATGACCTCAATACCCGTTGGGTCAGCTGGAACGGCAGTTCAAGGAAAATGGCAGAAGTCCGCACTCTGGTGTTCCCACTTGGACAAGTCGGAAGATTCAATAGCAAAGTGTCTGACCTACGCGTTACCAACTCTATTAAGTAATCAATTTTAAACTCTACTTCAAGATGAAAAATAGAGCAATACCCTACGCTCTGTTTTTCATCTTTTTTCCATAAGTGAATCACGATAATATAAATATAAACATAAACAATCAGGCGAAAAAAATCAAAGCGCTGTTTGCTACTCTCGGATGTAAGCTTAATTTTGCTGAAACGTCTACCGTCGCACGCCTGATGTCTGACCGTGGTATCGAGCGAATCGCACCTGGTGAAATACCGGATATATGCGTAGTCAATACATGCTCTGTCACCGCCGAAGCCGATAAGAAATGCCGCCGACTTATCCGCTCTCTTTCGTCACGCTACTCCGGCGCAGCCATAATAGTAACTGGATGCTACGCACAACTCAAGCCAATGGAAGTAGCCTCTATTCCCGGCGTAGATTTGGTTGTAGGTGTTAATTCCAAACTCCAGATAGCCGACTACTTGGAGCGATGGCTTGCCAACAGGACATCACGCATAGAAGTCACCGACTCCGCTTCTCTGCGTGACTTCATGCCGTCATGTTCGCGTGGCGACCGCACACGCTATTTCCTGAAAGTACAGGACGGGTGCAACTACTGGTGCTCATACTGCACTATACCGGCCGCCAGAGGACGATCGCGATCAGGCACCATAAGCCAACTCGTTGATCAGGCTCGCATGGTAGCAGATGAAGGAGGCAAGGAAATCGTGATCACAGGCGTCAATATCGGAGATTTCGGCTGGGGACGAAGTGATAGCTTCATAGACCTCTGCCGTGAGTTGGATCGCGTTGACGGCATAGAGCGTTATCGCATCAGCTCCATAGAACCAAATCTGCTCACCGATGAACTGATTGACTTTACTGCATCGAGCCATAAATTCATGCCCCACTTTCACATTCCGCTGCAATGTGGCAGCGACGAGGTACTCAGGTTGATGCGTCGGCGCTACGACACAGCTCTGTTCCGCCACAAGATTGAGAAAGTCCGTGAGGTCATGCCTCATGCATTTATCGGCGTTGACCTGATTGTCGGAGCCAGAGGTGAGACCGAGGCTCTGTTTCAAGAATCAAAAGATTTTATCAGCTCGATGCCGGTTTCGAAGCTTCATGTGTTCACTTATTCCGAGCGCCCGGGCACAAAAGCACTTGAGATTGAACCGGTAGTGTCACCGGAAGAGAAGCACCGGCGCATGAGATCAATGCTTGAAGTGAGCGAACATCTGCTCACTGATTTCAGCAAACCGTTTGAAGGGGCAATCCGTCCTGTACTGGTCGAGCATGAGAATCATGGTCGCATGGGTGGATTCACTGACAATTATCTGCGCGTCGAGTTACCGAGAATATATCCGGAACTGGCCAACTGCGTTGTTCCTGTAAGATTACTGGAACTGGCACCTGACGCATCTAAATTTATTGGGGAGGTAGTGAGATCATGAGTGCTCGGGTTGCAGTAGTGATTTTGAATTGGAACGGTCTGGATCTCCTGAAAGAATATCTGCCTCGGGTACTTGATAATACCGATCCCGACATTGCGGAAGTAATTGTCGCGGACAATGGCAGCACCGACGGCTCCGTAGACTACCTGAAATGGCTTGGTGTTCCAATTATGCAGTTTCCAGAAAATCTCGGATTTGCCGGCGGTTATAACATGGCGCTTCAGTCCATCGATGCGCCCTATACTGTTTTATTAAACTCCGATGTTGCCCCTGCTCCAGGATGGATCAATATACTCACTGATTTCATGGACAGCAATCCGGAGGTCGGAGCGTGTCAGCCAAAGATCATGAGCTGGCACAATCAGGATTCGTTTGAATATGCCGGCGCGTGCGGCGGAATGCTTGACCGCAACGGCTATCCTTATTGCCGCGGACGCATTTTCTCCACTGTAGAGAAAGATTCCGGCCAATATGACACACCTATGGAATGCGACTGGGTTAGCGGCGCAGCCATGATGGTACGTACCGATGCATATCGCGACTGCGGCGGACTTGACACCGACTTCTTCGCCCACATGGAGGAAATTGACTTATGCTGGCGACTACGTCTTGCCGGCTGGAAACTGATGGCGGTACCGGAAGCGACTGTCTACCATCTCGGCGGCGGATCATTACCGATGGGCAATCCGCGCAAGACATATCTCAATTTTCGTAACAACCTCTTGTTGCTATATAAGAATTTACCACGCTCCGAACGCTCATCGGCTTTAATTCGCCGTCGTCTTCTCGACGCTATAGCATGGTGCAAGTCCATCGTATCACTTAATTTTCGTGACTCCATGGCCATACTTCGGGCTCACCGCGATTTCAAAAAAATGCGTGAGACATATACTTCTCACCCATCTCCTTCCGTTAATCTCATAAAAGATAGGCCAAACATACTCACGTCATATTTCCTACGTCGTAAAACCCGCTTCTCCGACATCTGACCCACGCCTCACATGAGCAACCGTAGCGACAGCAACAGACGCATAGCCCGCAACACCATATTCCTTTACTTCCGAATGATGGTGGTGATGGGTGTGACGCTCTATACTACCCGCGTGGTTATCGAGGCTCTTGGTGAAGTTGACTATGGTATATATAATGTGGTTGGTGGCCTGAGTGCATCTTTCATTTTCTTCTCATCAGCGCTCACCAATGCCACTCAGCGTTTCCTGAACTTTGAGATTGGTGCGTCATCTGATAATAGCGGTAAACTCAACCGTATCTTCTGCTTGAGTTTCCTGATTTATGCAGTTATTGCGATCTCAGTCCTTATTGTCGGCGGGAGCGTCGGGACTTGGTATATCCACACCAGAATGGTCCTGCCTCCTGACCGTGTCACCGCCGCCACCGTCACCCTGTGGGCCATGCTGCTATCATTGGTCATGACATTTATCGGTGCAGTTTATGAGTCGGTGCTGATTGCTCGCGAGAACATGAAAATATATGCCTATATCGGGCTTTTCGATGCTGCGGCAAAGCTCCTCGTAGCATTCGGAGTTCTACATTCTCCATCTTCCAGACTGATTCTTTATGCTGTATTGTGGGCACTGATGCAGATTATTTCGAAAGCTGTGGTCATATTATATTGCCGTCGTCAATACTCCGAAACAAAGTTATCATTCTATTGGAACCGAACATTATTTATCGACATGTTCGCATTTGCCGGCTGGAATGTGTTCGGCACCGGAGTTTGGGCCGTCAATGAGCAAGGTGTTACTCTGCTTATCAATAAGTTTTTTGGCGTAACCCTCAATGCCGCACGCGGCATCACGGGGCAAATTGCATCGGCCATCAATAATCTTAGCACCAGCTTTTTCACCGCCATACGCCCACAAATGATCCAGAGCTACGCCTCCGGTGACCTTGATCGTTTCAGTAGCCTGATATACTCTGGTTCGCGCTATTCAGTCTATCTCATGTGGGTGATCTGCCAGCCTGTAATCCTCCGGATTGACACGATTTTAAATATATGGCTCACTGAAATGCCACCATTCACCGCTATATTTGTACGATGGTCTTTAATATACTCTATGATCAATGTACTCACCAATCCTCTATGGTGTGCGGTTCAAGCTGTCGGCAAACTTAAGACCACAATTCTTTATGGCAGTTCATTCTTTCTGCTTGCTTTCCCTATCTCCTGGATCATGCTGCGCCACGGAGCGGCGCCACAAGTCACCTATCAGGTGCTCTCCGCGATAAGAGTCGGCTACGTGGTCATCTGCTTCATGATCCTCAAAGGATTTGTGCCGACGCTTACCAACTCCGGATATTTCATGCGGGCCATACTCCCATCGCTACTTGTCTGCATTGTTTCCTGTGCGATTATGGTTTGGCTTAACGGATTCTTCCCACAAAATTTCTTCGGATTGATTGCGATCGGAGCATCGAGTCTGGTTATTAATGCCGTCATGATATTCACCCTTGGACTCGACAGGAGCGAACGCACTCTTATCCTCTCTAAAATTTTGAAGAAATGAACGTCAAAGAATATTACCGGAACCATTCATTAAAACTGATATTGAGCCGTATAGACAAATATTACGGTCTCGGACGTTTGGAAGAGATCATCTCCTCCCGATGGTTTAATCCATTTACCACTCTCTGGTTAAATTTTAGATTATTACCGTTATCACAAAGTTGGAAACTTCCTGTCTGGGCATTCGGACGCCCAAGACTGCGCAATCTCAGTGGACGGATAGAGATAGCCCCGGGAGTTAAAGTGAAATCTGGAATGCTCCGGTTCAACATGGGGAGGATAGGATGTCCCGATCCTACCGGTGGCAATAGTGAATTGTATCTGTGTGGGCGTATGAAGCTCCATGGCAAGTGTGTCATCTGTACCTCATGCGCCATCTCCGTCATGCAGGATGGCGTGCTCTCGCTCGGCAAAGGGACTCTGATCTGTGAGTCAGTCAACATAGGATGCATCTCATCAGTTACCATCGGCGATGACACCTGGGTCGTGCACCGCAGTCAGGTATTTGACACCAACTATCACAGCATGACTGACCTCGCCTCCGGCGATCACATCGGCCACGTTAAACCCGTAAGCATTGGGCGCGGTTGCTGGATCTGCAACTCCTCGACAATAGGGCCAGGTTCAGTTCTACCTGATTATACCACAGTCGCATCACACAGTCTCACATCACGCGATTACTCTTCGGAAATACCTACACATTCGATTATCGGCGGCATTCCGGCCCGACTAATACGCACCGGGCAGTATCGTCGTGACAATCTACCGTCATGACTCATTCCTTAATAAAGCTTTTTTCACACTCTCCTGATTTGAAATTCAATAAATATTCGAAAAAAAGTCGTAACTTTGCATCTTGAATAATTATAACGACTCTTTGATGATATGAAAAAATTCCTGTCATTAATCATATTAGCTCTTTGCTTGACTTCATGCGGAGAGTATCAGCGTGTGCTAAAGAGCCGCGACCCTGAACTTAAATATGAATATGCCAAACGAATGTACGAAGAAGGTAAATATGTTCAGGCAGCATCTATCCTTCAGGAGATTGTAACATCTTTCAAGGGTACTGAAAAAGCTGAAGAAACTCTCTTCATGCTTGGCATGTGTAACTATGAAAACAAGGATTATCTTAACTCTGGCTCCTACTTCCGCACATATTATCGCCGCTATCCCAAAGGCAAATATGCTGAAGATGCACGCTTTTTCTGCGGTTATGGATATTACCTTGACTCACCTGACGCACAGCTTGATCAAACCGGTACGGTGCAGGCAATTTCCGAGCTCAACGATTTTTTGGAAATGTATCCGTCAAGCGACCGTGTCCCTATGGCACAAAATGCTATATTTGAAATGCAGGACAAACTGACGCTCAAGCAATTGCAAAACGCCCAGCTTTACTATAATCTTGGCACATTTGGCGGTAATAATTTCCAGTCAGCCATTATTGTAGCACAAAATGCCATAAAGACCTACCCTTACTCAAAATATAAAGAACAGCTCGAGATGCTTGTACTGAAATCACGCTACAAGGAAGCCGAGCTGTCTGTCGATGAAAAGAAAGCCGAACGCTACCGTCAGGTGGTAGATGAATACTATTCGTTCATCAACAGCTACCCTGAGAGCAGCTATCGCTCCGAGGCCGATAACATTTACAAGTCGGCATCACGACACATCCGCCCTGAATAATTATTTCAAAAACTTCACGTACATACTTAACCTAAAGAATGGACTACAAGAAAACCAATGCCCCTATCAACACAGTAACCCGTGACATGGTGAAACTTTCCGAAGACACCGGCAACGTGTATGAAACTGTGGCTATCATAGCTAAACGCGCCAACCAGATCGGCGAACAGATGAAGCGCGACCTGGAAAAGAAACTTCAGGAATTCGCATCGCTTAATGATACTTTGGAAGAAGTGTCAGAAAATCGTGAGCAGATTGAAATATCCCGCTATTACGAGAAACTTCCCAAGCCCACATTGATCGCTGCTCAGGAATATGAGGAAGGCAAACTCCACTTCCGCAATCCCGCCCGCGACCACAATTTCGACAACTGATGAGAGTCTACGGACTCATCGGCAAACCGCTTGTTCATTCCTTCTCTGCTGAATTTTTCAATCGAAAATTTCAGCGGGAAGGAATTGATGCTTGCTACCGCAATTTCGAGTTGCCAAACATCGGCGATCTAATGAAGATGCTTGCGGAGCAACCTGAGTTGTGTGGATTCAACGTGACCATACCCTATAAGGAAGCCGTCATACCCTATTTATCCTCCATTTCACCGATGGCCAGAGAAATCGGGGCTGTCAATGTGGTCAGGATTATCCGTCATGGCAATGACTTAGCTCTCGAAGGTCACAATTCAGACGCGCCCGCATTTGCCCGCTCCGTGGCCTCGATGATTTCCGATGCCGGTAAGCCATTACGCGCACTTGTGCTTGGTACTGGAGGCGCTTCTAAAGCAGTATGCCATGCGCTGCGCATGCATGCCATAGAGCCACAGCTTGTAAGCCGCACACCGGCACCAGAAGTCCTCACATATGCAGACCTTGACCGTGAGATAATGACATCTCACACGGTTATAGTCAACACGACTCCGCTCGGAACATACCCCCACACCGACACACGTCCCGATATACCATATCATCTTATCACCCCCGATCACGTTTGCATGGATTTGACATACAATCCTCCGGAAACTCTTTTCATGCAATTGTGCGCCAAATATGGCGCCAAAGTGAAAAACGGGTTTGATATGCTCACACTCCAGGCCCTGCTTTCATGGGAAATATGGAACAAAACCTAAACCTATGCTTGTAAAAGTATTCGGAGCTGCCGTACACGGTATAGATGCCCTGCCCATTGCCATAGAAGTGGTGGTGAGCAAGGGCTTTCAGTTTGCAATCGTCGGACTTGCCGACACTGCCGTCAAAGAAAGCTATGAGCGCGTCATGAGCGCCATTTCCCAAAGTAACCTTGTACCGCCTCACCGAGATATCCTCATAAATATGTCGCCGGCCGATGTCCGCAAGGAAGGTGCGGCCTACGACCTGCCTATAGCACTCGGCATTCTCGGTGCCGATGGACAGATGCAGACCGATCGTCTCTCCCGCTTCATGATCATGGGTGAACTGTCGCTTGACGGCACTCTGCTCCCCATACGCGGAGCGCTCCCCATGGCGATAAAGGCGCGCGAAATGGGGCTGGACGGCATGATCGTGCCTGCAGCCAACGTCAGTGAAGCCGCCGTAGTCAATAATCTTGACGTCTATGCCGTTGAGTCGCTCTCTCAGGCTGTCGGCTTTTTCAACGGTGTCATAGATCTAAAACCGACTGTAGTCGACACCCGCGCCGAATTCGCTAAGGCTTCATGTGACTTTGAATTTGATTTTTCCGAAGTCAAAGGCCAGGAAATGGTCAAACGGGCATTTGAAGTAGCTTGCGCGGGCGGTCATAACATTCTCATGGTAGGACCTCCCGGATCCGGTAAATCTATGATGGCGAAACGCCTTCCCTCGATTCTGCCTCCTCTTACCCTCTCCGAAGCACTTGAGACGACCAAGATACACTCTGTTGCCGGACGTCTGCGCCGCGGCTCTCACCTGATGACCTCCCGGCCATTCCGTGCTCCTCACCACACCATCTCCCCAGTAGCGCTTGTTGGCGGCGGATCATCATTCCCAATGCCAGGTGAAATTTCACTTGCGCACAATGGCGTTCTATTCCTTGATGAATTCCCAGAATTCTCACGCTCGGTACTCGAAGTGATGCGGCAACCACTCGAAGACCGTTGCATCAGCATCTCTCGCGCACGCTACTCAGTGGACTATCCGGCCGGATTCATGCTCGTAGCGTCTATGAATCCATGCCCCTGCGGCTACTACAACCACCCTACCCGGGAATGCACGTGCCCACCTGGAGCCGTTAACCGTTATATGAGCCGAATCTCCGGTCCTCTGATGGACCGCATCGACATCCAGGTCGAGATTCTTCCCGTTCCTTTCGAGGAACTCGCATCTACTGAAAGTAGCGAGAGCAGCGAGGCCATACGCCGTCGCGTCATCATGGCCAGAGCCATACAGACAGAACGCTTCAAACATAACCCCAACCTGCATTGCAACGCCCAAATGGGTCCCAAGCAGATGGCAATCTACGCTCCTCTCGACGAAACATGCAAGGGTATACTTCGCGATGCCGCCCTCAAACTCGACATGAGTGCCCGCGCTTTTGACCGCATCATAAGGGTCGCACGTACCATTGCCGATCTTGACGGCAAACCTCACATTGAGCCGGCTCATATGTACGAAGCTGTCAACTACCGCACCCTCGACAGAGGCACCTGGGGTGCTACATTCCTGCCCAAACCCAAACACCACTAACTAAGTTCAAATGAATAATAGCATCTTCAAAAATATACCGCCGATTACTCTTAACCTTATCATCATCAATGCTATCGTATGGCTGGCCATGCTGATCGTCCCCTCCCGGCTCGGCATTGATATTGTATCAATTGGTGGCTTGCACTATTTTACGTCACCCGACTTCGGTGCATGGCAGTTCATCACATACATGTTCATGCACTCCACTCAATCGTTCAGCCACTTGCTGTTTAATATGTTCGGACTTTTCATGTTCGGATCAACTCTCGAGCGCGTGTTCGGGCAGAAACGCTTTCTTTTCTTCTACATCACCGTAGGACTTGGTGCCGCGCTGATTCAGGAAGGAATATATGCCATTTGGATACACAATTTAGCATCGGCCAACGGGTTCAATTCTGAAACGATGGCAATCATTGCCAAAGGAATGGTACCTGCTGGAGTCACCCATGCACAATACATGGCCGGAGCCGAGATCTACTCACTGATCAATGCACCGACAATCGGTGCCTCCGGAGCCATCTACGGTATCCTACTCGCTTTTGGCATGATCTTTCCCAATCTACCACTCTATTTCTTCTTCATACCCATTCCCATTAAGGCGAAATGGATGGTAATTGCATATGGCGTACTTGAATTGACTCTCGGTGTCACCGGCATGCAGAGCGGCGTTGCTCACTTTGCTCACCTTGGCGGCATGGTAGTTGCACTCCTGCTGATTGTCTACTGGCGCAAAAAGGGTGTTATCAACCGTGAACCGCTATATTGATTTCTTGCACCGGCGTGGCGCGCCTATGCAACTCGTGGCACTAAACACTGCCATTTACCTTCTGGTCACTCTGCTTGCTTTATTAGGCATAGACTCTTCAGATTGGGTGTCGTTGCCGTCATCATTATCGGAACTGGCAATGCGCCCATGGACCCCGCTGACCTATATGGTGGTCCATTATTCCTTCTTCCATTTGCTTTTCAATATGCTCTGGCTATACTGGTTCGGAGAATTTTTTCTCACTCTGGGAACAAATCGCCAACTTATTGCATTATATATATACGGAGGATTGCTCGGCGCGGCATTCTATCTCGCGGCTTACAATCTCCCGTGGCACCTCCCCGGATCCGGACTGCTCAGCGGAGCGTCAGCATCAGTACTCGCCATTGTGGTGGCTGCGGCGTGGCTCATGCCACGGTTCAAGATGCAGCTTTTCATACTTGGCGAAGTGTCTCTGAAATGGATCGCGGCAGCCACTGTGATACTAAGCGTACTCGCCCTTCCGGGCGATAATGCTGGGGGAAACATGGCTCATCTCGGAGGTGCATTAACCGGAGCGGTGTTTGCGTTCGCTTTCCGTCGCGGACTAGACATCACTCGGATCGGAGGGAGGAAGAAGCGATCACGTTTCATTACCGTGAAACCGTCTTCAGCCGATACCGATAAAGCAATGCTTGATGAACTCCTTGACAAGGTGCGTCAATCAGGCTACAAATCACTGAACGCTTCCGAAAGGAAGAAACTCTTAGAGCTAAGTAATAAATTATGACCGATAATATTCATCACACCCCGAAAACACGCGACTTACGTCGCGACATATTGCTTCCGGTTTGGATAGCGGTAAACGTCATGATGGCCGCAGTCATGGTGTTTACAGCCTATGCTGGCTGCATTGATCCGGAGAAGATGCCTTTCGCAGGCTTGGCCGGAATGACTTTCGCGGGTTGGTGGATAGTTAATATCGTCATACTTGTTATTGACCTCTTCTGCTGCCGTCTGCTGGCGGTTCTCCCTATCGCCGCATTATTGATCTGCCTGAAGCCTATGTGGGCTTTCTGCCCGCTTAATTTCGGATCTCATGAGCTTACATCAGCCGACTCTGCTCGATCATTTAAATTAATGTCATACAACGTGCTCGGTTTTATCGAAAACCAGCCGGACCACGCCACTCCTGACTATAACCGAACCATGCACTCGATCCTTGCGTCTGGAGCTGACATAGTCGCTATTGCGGAATACGACAATATGGGTCCTCTTCACTGCTATGTGCCGCAGTCACAGATCGACTCTCTCAACAATATATATCCATATTTTGTGACTGGCGCACATGGCAACGCTCTCTACTCCAAAACACCGATAATGTATGTGCAGCTCCCTTCGCAGCAATATGCGAGTGGTTCACACGAAGTCTATCGTACAGTTATCGATGGTAAGGGAATCATGATTTTCGGCGTGCATCTGGTTTCGTTCGGACTCGATGCTTCTGATAAATCACTATATCGTGAACTTACTGAAATGGAAACGGATTCCGTAAAGATGGGTAATGTTCGCTCTCAGCTCATAGGAAAACTATATGGTGCCTTTCGTCAGCGCAACGTTCAGGCCCAATATATCCGTGAATATGTAGAGCAGCTATCCGATGAAAACATCATTGTCTGCGGCGATTTCAATGATGTTCCTGACTGTAGGGCTATCCGTATTCTGAAAAAAACCGGGCTTAAAGATGCCTATTCCGAAGTAGGGTGCGGCCCTATGATTACATTTAACGACTCTCGTCTATGGTTCCGTATAGACCATGTGATGTATAAAGGAGATTTCAAGCCGGTAAGTATTGAACGAGGAAATGTGGCATCGTCCGACCACTATCCACTACTCACGACGTTCGTGTGGACGGACTGATTATTTCCTGATACTTCCCGAGGGGACAAATGACTGGAAGCTATTGTCACTGTAAAATACCATTATATTTACTATCGACTTACTTCCATCAGCAGAAATACTGACCTGCCGCGGAGCGATCTGCGTTTCGGCATCTTCATCCTCTTCAATGGAAATTCGAGGAACTCCGGACTCTCTTTTATCATCAATATCAAACAAAGAGGCTCCTCCTGACTTATCTGAGCCAAAAACATCGCCTCCAGACATTAATGTTTCTCCAGAGGTATTTTTTAGATTTTCAGCCATTTGACTCCCGGAGAAGTCAATATAACCGCTATTTTGAGGCTCTGAGCTTTTAATATTTTGCCCGACAAGCATAGCCCCTTCGCCAAAAAGAAGCCACAACACGCTCAACGATGGATATGCTTCATGAATTTTACCGATAACCTCGTCACTGATTTTTTTGTTTCGCCCGCTCAATATTTGCGATAGAGTGGGTCGAGGAATCCTACATGCATCAGCAAACTGAGTGCTTGTAATTGATTCCGAATTCATGAATGTTTTTAGTCGGTTTACAAAGTCCATACGGTTTACATTTGTTTAAAATACAGTTGCAAATGTAATCATTATTTTCGTAAACACCAAATTTATTTCCGTAAATTACGCGCCTACACTTATTAATCCCATTTTGTAAACTTAATCAACAACACTCTCATGTTAATATTCAATCCATAAACTTTAACTTTAGTTTGTAAATATTATTTCTTTTATACCATATAGTTGTGAACAATTTTACTAATGATACTCAGCAAGCCCACGCATAGTTCACGATATCTAACAACAAACTTAATCTTTTAATCGCAACATATTGGTTCTGAGTATATTATTAGGATTGATTATTTATGTTAAATCGCTATTTTTCTCTTTAGTAAACAGCGCCATACAACTATGATTTATGTTTACATTTCAATACATTTATCGCGTGTTGACTGCTATTTATAATTGTAAATTCGCAAACCAAATTGCAAATTTCGCATCTGCAAACCGCCTACTTGTTTTAGCAACTGTTAAATTCATTCTTTTTCTCAAATGTAAATCCACGTGGCGTTTTATTTTGTAAATAACACTACTCAATTTATACACATTCTATTTGCTACAAATATTTAGATTTTGTATACCACATTCAAAGCCCTATTTTACTGCTGATTAGATCCATTTTTCTATCATTTTAAGCCAATGAGAATTAAAAATTCTGTATCACCCTTATAATTAATCGAAAAAAATCGCGTTAAAATAATTGATGAAACAGCATTCACACATCTTATTATATATACTGCCACTGCTATGCCTACTGCCCGCGTCTCTAAGCGCACAGATAAAAATTCACGGCAAAGTCACCCACTCTGATGGAGACAAGATCGAACCACTCGAATTCGTATCCGTGCAGATAGCTGGCACAGCCATTGGTGCACTTTCAGCACTTGATGGCACTTACACTATTTCCGCACCCAAAGCTGATACCATAAAGGTTGTGTTCCGATGCCTCGGCTATCATGAGATCACACGCAAACTTATTGATCCGGCCGATAATGTGACCCTCAATGTGAAGATGCTCCCCTCCACGTCCGAACTTGCGGAAGTTACAGTATCCGATTTCCGTAAACAGATCACCACCATGCAGACCGTCGATGCCGGAAGCTATAGATTGACTCCCGATGTGAGCGGAGGCAGTATCGAATCTTTGCTTACAACTATGGCAGGTGTCAGCTCTTCAAACGAGATGTCGAGCCAATATTCCGTGCGCGGCGGATCGTATGATGAAAATTCCGTTTATATCAACGGTGTCGAAGTCTATCGTCCGCAACTTATAAGCTCAGGCCAACAAGAGGGCCTCAGCATTATTAATCCGGACATGGTCAAGTCGGTCAATTTCTCAACCGGCGGTTTCTCTGCCGAATATGGCGACAAGATGTCATCGGCCCTCGACATAACCTATCGCCAGCCGGAATCATTTGAAGGCTCGGTGTCTGCTTCGCTCATGGGTGCATCACTGTCTATCGGATCAGGCTCAAAGAGATTCAGTCAGCTTCATGGCGTGCGCTTCAAGCGAAACAATTCCCTGCTTTCTTCTCTTGAAACCAGAGGAGAATATAATCCCGTGTTCTTCGACTACCAGACCAATCTCAACTTCCGCATTAACCAGAAATGGAAAGCCGCTCTACTCGGCAACATCTCCATCAACAACTACTCATTCATTCCAGCTTCACGCGAAACCAGCTTTGGCACTATGAATGATGCCAAACAATTCAAGGTCTATTTTGACGGAAACGAGAAAGATCGCTTCGACACTTACTTCGGGGCCCTGATGCTGAATTTTCATCCGTCGCGTGCCATGGACTTCACTCTGCTCGCTTCAGCCTATCTCACCAATGAACTTGTGGCCTACGACATATCCGGCGAGTACTGGCTGGATCAGGCTGGATCAGGCTCCGAAGGCATCGGTGGCGAACTCGGCGTCGGCAAATACAAAGAGCATGCCCGCAACCGCCTCAAGGCATCGGTAATGTCCATCTCTCTCCGCGGCAACACCGGGCTCTCAAACCATAATCTCAGCTACGGCATTTCTCTTAACCACGAACAGATCATGGACCGCTCACGCGAATGGGAGATGCGTGACTCTGCAGGCTATTCACTCCCTTTCGATCCTGATGCCGTTAAGGTAATCTATAACCTGTCATCACATCACGATCTCTCTTCAACACGCCTGTCATTCTTTGCTCAAGACTCATGGCGCATCAATGCTACAAGCGGCTATTGGACGGTCAATGCCGGAATCCGTATGAGCTATTGGGATTTTAATCGAGAATTCCTTGCCAGCCCCCGCGCTTCGGTCGGTTTTGTTCCGGAATCCAATTCCCATTGGGCGTTCCGCTTCGCTACCGGTCTATATTATCAGGCACCATTCTATAAGGAATATCGTCAGCCTATTGAAACCGATGCCCAGACCGTGATCCACCTTAACCGTAACATAAAATCACAACGAAGTTTCCACCTTATAGCAGGCACCGATTTCACATTCCGCTCCATGAACAGGCCATTCAAGCTATCGGCTGAGGCTTACTATAAAGCTTTAGGAAATATAATTCACTATGAAGTCGACAATCTCAAACTGAATTACTCTGGTGTCAACGGCGGATCAGGCCATGTAGCCGGTATTGACTTCAAGTTTTTTGGCCAGTTCGTTCCCGGCTCTGATTCATGGATCAGCCTGTCGCTGATGAATACATCCGAAAAACTCAATGGAGTTAAAGTGCCGCGGCCTACTGACCAACGCTACTCTCTTGCGCTCTACTTCACCGATTATTTCCCGAAATTCCCCAAACTGAAATTCTCGCTGCGTGGCATATTCTCCGACGGACTTCCCGTAACGCCTCCGCGTTCCTCCCGCGACAAGGGCTATTTCCGCACTCCGGCCTACAAACGAGTGGACCTTGGAGTAAGCTACGCGCTGCTGTCCCCGCCTTCGGAGGGAAGCGAACGCACCGGTTGGGGGCGCTATCTCAAGAGCGTATGGCTTGGCATCGATGTGTTTAACCTGCTTGACATATCCAATGTGAGCAGCTACTACTGGGTGACAGATGTCAACTCGATCCAATATGCAGTACCTAACTATCTAACCCGCCGTCAAATCAATGTTCGGCTTTCAATCGATTTTTAAATGACAATAGCTTTGATATGCCTGTCAGCGGTATGCCTGACTTTACTCGTATTACTTATACGCAGCAACGCTGCCCTCACGGCAAGCAAGGTAGAAAACGCCACCCTGCAGGCCCGCAATTCCGATGACCGATTCCGCAATTTGGCCAATGAAATACTTAATGATTCCCGAGAACAGTTGAGAAATGAATCAGGCCGACAGCTTGAAGAAATATTGAAACCGCTCCGTGCAAATCTCGAATCATTTAATCGCACCATTGACGAAAAATATTCGCGCGAAGCGAGCGAACGCCACACTTTAGGAGCGAAAATTGATGAGCTACGCCGCCTCAACGACATAATCGGACAGGATGCCCGCGAATTGGCCAACGCTCTGCGCGGCAACAACCGCATACAGGGCGAATGGGGTGAAACCATACTTCAATCGCTTCTGGAGAAGGCTGGATTTGTTGAGGGACGTGAGTTCTATGTGCAGCAGGTCACAGACGGGCTGCGTCCAGATGTAGTAGTATATCTACCTGGCGAACAATGCGTGGTCATCGACAGCAAGGTGTCACTCACTGCCTACGTCAACTGGGCCAATTCAGACTCACGCCATGACCGCGAAGTGGCTGGCAAGGCTCATATCGCATCTGTGCGTGCACATATCCAGGAACTTGCCCGCAAGAACTATCAGGATGTAGTTGGAAACAACCGGCTTGATTTCGCCATGATGTTCATACCCAACGAAGCTGCCTATCTGGCCGCCATGCATATTGAGCCGGAACTGTGGCAGGAAGCATTCGACAAACGAGTACTGATCATTTCTCCTACTCATCTTTTATCGGTACTGAAATTGATTCAACAACTCTGGCGACACGATGCCCGCGAACGCAACGCCATGGCCATAGCAGAAGAAGCCGGAAAAATGTATGACAAATTTGAAGCATTTGTCGAAGATCTGCGCAAGGTCGAGAAATCGATCACACAAGCGGAGAACGCCTGTGCATCGGCATTCAAGAAGTTAAGTGACGGTAACGGCAATCTAATGCGCCGAGCCGAAAAACTCAAG
This sequence comes from uncultured Bacteroides sp., assembly GCA_964555345.1. Lineage (GTDB taxonomy): Bacteria > Bacteroidota > Bacteroidia > Bacteroidales > Muribaculaceae > UBA3263. The sequence goes on along the minus strand of CAZKRV010000001.1, from coordinate 117 downwards.
CAGCTCGGTGTTCGCAACTGACGCACAAAACTAAATTAACAATTATTAACTCACGCTCAACTAAAAAAGAATCGCAATGATGCAACACCCCACCTCCCGATCATCACGCCGCTATCT